>VFKY01000296.1 GCA_009885275.1 Verrucomicrobiota bacterium
GAAGGTGCTGGAATGCAGGCGGTCGCCGTGGGGTATCCGCAGGGAATGCATGTTGCCTTCGATGCGCTAGAAGTGCGTTGGGCGATGGTTTGGAAGGGGCGATTTCTTGATGCCATGACGACCTGGGAAGAGAGGGCGATGACCCCAATCAAGCCCCTTGGCGAGAAGGTGACATCTCTGCGCATGTCCATGCCATTAGTAAAATTAAAGAGTAGCAATGACAATTGGCCATCGGTGTGTGGTGTTGAAGCTGGCTATCGACTTAAGGGTTATCGTTTAAGTAAAGATGGAATTCCTACTTTCAACTATGAGGTCGGAGGCTTGCAGGTAGAGGATTTCATATTGCCAAGCATGGATGGAAAAACTCTGCGACACATCGTAAAGATTAAAGGAGCAGGAGAAGGATGGTATTTTATGGGGCTTTCCAAGAATGCCTTACCTCAGTCGGTGATATGGAAAGACGGAATCGCGATCTTTGAAGAAGCATTGGATTTTTAACAGCATGACTATGAATACAATCACATCATGGGGAGTATTTTTCTTTGCCGCTTTCGCGGTCTTTGGATCCGATTCCTACACGGTAACGCCCTATAATATTCCTGAGGGAATCAAGCTGGAAGCCAGCGGCATGGCGGTGATGCCGGATGGAAAGCTGGCTGTTTCGGCAAGGAAAGGGGAAGTATGGTTACTCGACCATCCAGAGGCAGATCCCGCAAATGCGGAAGCCGTGGGGTATCGCCGCTTTGCCTCAGGACTTCATGAACCACTGGGGATATCATACCATGACGGTGCTCTATATACGATGCAGAGAACGGAGCTAACTCGTCTTCAAGATACTGACGGAGATAGTGTTGCAGATGCCTATGAGACGGTGGCCAAAGGCTGGGGCGTGAGTGGTAATTACCATGAGTATGCCTATGGACCTGTGATGGATCGTAATGGAAACCAGTGGATCACCTTGAACTCTTCTATGGGTACACCAGTAAAAATGGCGGGGCATAGAGTCACAGAAAAACTCTGGCGGGGTTGGGCGATGACGGTGACACCTTCCGGTAAGTTGGAGCCCATGTGTGCGGGATTAAGATCGCCATGCGGCATTGGCGCGAATGCCGAGGGCGATGTTTTCTGCACGGATCAACAGGGTAACTGGTGGGGCACCAATCCTCTGTTACATCTACGTAAGGGAGTGTTTTTTGGTCATGCAGACTCTATGCCAGACACCAAGCGTCCAGAGTCTCCCGTGAAGGATCCAGGAACCCTACCTCAGGAGATCACCGTGGTGGAAGCATCTAAGAAAGTTGAGGGCTTCGCCTTGCCTGCAGTCTGGTTCCCCTATGTCAAAGCTGGACAGAGTCCGACGGGCTTCGCTTGTGATCTTTCAAAAGGAAAGTTCGGTCCGTTTAAGGATCAATTGTTTGTCGGTGAATTTGTTCTTTCGGGAGTGAATCGTGTTTTTTTGGAGAAGGTGAATGGGGAGTATCAAGGGGCGGTTTTTAAATTTTTAGACGGATTGCAGGGAGCGGCATTGAGTCTTGCCTTTCTTCCGGACGGCTCGCTCTTAGTGGGGGAATCCAATCGTGGCTGGAATTCTCAAGGCACGCGTTCTTTTGGATTGGAGCGTATTCGCTGGAATGGGAAAATGCCCTTCGAGATCGAAAAAATGGAGGCTAAATCAGATGGGTTTCTACTGACCTTTACGCAACCTGTGGATGAAGTAATGGCCGCGAACGTTTCGAATTATAAAATGTCGAGCTACACTTATTTGTATCATCAAAAATACGGCGGTGATGAAATTGATGCCAAGACTGTTCAAATAACGAAGGTGACAGTTGAAGGTCAGGGCAAAAAAGTGCGACTAATCTGCGGCAATCTTCGAGAGGGTTATGTCCATGAACTGCATGTGGAATCAATAAAATCGGCATCAGGCAAATTTTTGGAACACGGACAGGCCTATTACACCCTGAATCATTTACCCCTTCAAAATGAATAAACTCAAAGAACCTTTATGAGAGTAGGGTTAAGTTGGAGCGCGAAGAAATTTTTAAAATATTTACATATCTTTTGAACGTTTCATCCAGAGTTGACTCTAAATTTCCACAGTGCTTTGCGAGTGATCGCTCACTGCAGTCTTAAAAAGATTGGTTGTTGTAAAAATTAGCCCGCGAAAGCGGGAAGTGTGTTGAGGTTGATGCTAGGGCTGGGTGGATGGGAGTCCACCCAGCCCGCTTTTTTGTTCGTTACATCGATTGGGCAACTTTTATCCATGTTGATTCACCGCAAAACCCTCTCGCTTTATCAGCCAGTTTGTGAGAGTCGGCTTCACTTTTGGTGATTGCAAACATGGTTGAACCAGACCCAGACATGAGTGCGGCAATGGTTTCGCCTTGATCCAGTAACCATTTTTTAAGGGCTGGAAGCATGATCCATTTCTCAAATACAGGGCGTTCCAGATCGTTGACCATGTCACCCCAAGGCATTGATTGGGCATGGTAGGGTACACCATTCAGAATTTTTGATTCTGACCACTGTTGATAGGCCCAAGGGGTGGAGATGCCGAATGGGGGTTTGATGAGAACTAAGTGCAACGGATGATGAAAATGGGGCACGGGGGTTATTTTTTCCCCTCTACCGGTGGCGTCGCAGACACCTTGGTGAAGAAAAAAGGGCACATCAGATCCCAGTTGCGCGGCAAGTTCGCTTAATTGAGTGAGAGACAAAGGTGCTCCACAGAGCTGATTGAGTCCCAGAAGAACCGATGCGGCATTGCTACTTCCGCCGCCAAGCCCTGCACCGTGGGGAATGCGCTTTTCAAGGTGGATCTGCCAGGGTTTGTTGATGCCGGTCAGCTTCTCGAACGCCATCAAAGCCTTCATGGCGAGGTTAGAACCATCGGTGGGAAGGGTTGAATCAGAGCATGTTAGAGACGGCAGATCACTGGTTCCAAGGCTTAGAAGCACATCGTCGGAGACATTGATTGGGCAGATTCGAGTCGCTACTTCGTGAAATCCATCCGGGCGTTTAGCTATAATACGGAGCCATAGATTGATCTTGGCGGGAGAAGTAAGATTTAGCGAAGTAACGCTCATGGTGTTGCTGGATTACTTCGCAAGACTTGTTCGGTCAAGCCCTACGCCACTGTCGTTTCTATTAAAATGCTTCGGCGATATGCCAAAGTGCTTGTCAAGCTATTGCTAATTCTAGTAGCCTTAGCAAAAAATAAGGCATTTCCCCATGGAGTTAAGGTAAATGGTAGTTTTGAGGTGGGTAATGCAATAATAAGATACATCACTGATTAAATTATCATGAAGAACAACAAGCGCGTCACTGCCAAGAAATCTCCAGCAAAAAAAGCTCCGCCGGTAAAAGCAAAACCAGCTCCTGCAAAGAAGCCTGCTGCACCCAAAAAAGCCGCCCCACCCGCTAAGAAACCTGCTGTGGCAGCAAAAAAACCTATCGTTCCCACCAAGAAAGTCGCGCCAGCAGCTAAGAAGCCTCCTGTTGTGGTCAAGAAAGTTGCGCCACCCGTCAAGATTGAGGCCGCCCCTGTAAAGAAATCAGCGGTAAAGGCTTCTGGTGGTAAGGGAGTGCCTATAACGGTATGGGAAAATGATCCAGAGTCAGGGTTGAAATTGGCGAAAAGTTCAGCTCCTACTTTAGCGCTTGGGCCTCTGCCATTGCAAATTCTTGGAACAGCTCCGAAGGCTGCACTCTATAACCCCGGCACCCCGAATTTTCGTTACTGGAACGCAGCTGATGCGTTACGTCGCGCTCGCGATATTTGGAAACCACATTTGCCAGAGGGGATTCAGTGGCAAAGCGGCAATGCGCTTGATGTGCAAATTGATGGTGGTGAAGACTTAAACGCCTATTACGACCGCAAGACATTGTCCTTCCTTCACGGCACAGTTAAGGGCAAGACGCTGCATACGGCAGATAGTCCAAACATTATAGCGCATGAGTTGGGTCATGCGGTTTTGGATGTTTTGAGACCGGATTTGTGGGATGCCGCTCTGGATGAAGTCGCTGCTTTTCATGAGTCTTTTGGAGATATCACGGCCATTCTCACTGCTTTGCAGCAGGAGAGTGTTTGTGAGGTTGTTCTCAAAGAGACTGGCGGAATGCTTTATCAAAACTCTGCTCTTTCGCGTATTGCGGAGCAGTTCGGCAAAGCGGTTCATTCGTTGAATCCAAATTCTGCGCCAGCTGATTGTTTGCGCAATGCGGTGAACTCGTTTTTTTACCGTGAACCGATGCACTTGCCACCCATGGCTCCGCATTCGTCGCTGTCATCAGAACCACACTCTTATTCGCGCTTATTCACCGCTGGATTCTTTGAAGGTGTATCTGGCATGTTGAAAATACAGTCCAACAAACCCAAAGTAGAAGATCTCATGCAAGTGGGGCGTGACGCGACGGCGATTCTTTGCAAAGCTGTGCGCTCTGCTGCGTTGAGCGCCGCATTTTACAGTGAAGTGGCGGCTCAAGTGATTTGGGCTGATGGCGCACTTTTTGAAGGAAAATACGATGGTGCATTGCGAAGTGCCTTTGTCCGTCGTGGTATCTTGAGTCTCGAAGCTGTTCGTAGTTTACGCGCTGAAGCCTCCCGTATCGTCAACGCAGGTAAACCCAATGCCGGTGGTGATGAGATGCCACGTGGCCGAGACATGATGATGCGTGCCAGTGCTTATGGACTTGGGGAAGGCGCGCTCGTTGTGCGCACGGCTTCGTTCTCACGTCGTGGCATGATTGCTTCTGCTGCTCTTGATGCTGGATCTACGCCGGTACCGGGAGTGGAGCAGGCTACGCAGTCCTTCCTTGAAACGCTATTCCGTCGTGGTCGTGTGGATTTCAGTCAGTGCAAGCCTGGTCTGAGCAGCGTCCCGCATAGTCACATCAAACGAAAAACCCACTATTTAGTGGAGCAAAATGGCCAGTTCCATTTGCATCGCCGTTGCTTTGATGATGGCTATGAGGATGGGATGTAATTCTTAATGAGCGTTGAAGGCGGCACTTTTTTGGCATGGGATTTTGTTGACTAAATGGGCGTAAATGCGCCCATTTCTCAGGAATGAATCAATAGCTGCGTCCCAGAAGCGCAAGCATGCGTCCAGTTTTACCTTTCTCCAATCGGTAGCTGTAGAACCGTGAAAGATCACTTGAAGTGCAAACCCCATCATCGTGAATATTGTCATTTTCAACCCCAGCAAAATTAGCCTGCTCGCGAATCTTTGTAGCAAAATCCGATTCATAGGCAGGTGGGCGAATGCAAGGCGACAATTGCACGATGAGATTTTCAGGTTCTGTGCCGAATTGATCTTGCATGGTTTGAATCGCCACTCCCATAATATTTTGATCGGTGCCCTTTTTTCCAGAATGTAATAAACCAAAGGCTTTGGTCTTACGATCGACCAAATAAATGGCACAGCAATCGGCCACATAAATTCCCAGCATAATATTTTCATGTCCGCAGACTAGGCCATCAGCATGTGAAAAGGGGATACGACTGGGGGCATCAACCACGGCGACGACATTGCCATGAACTTGTTCAGCTGTTGCTAGGTTCGCAGGTGAGAACTCTAGCTCTTGAACAACTTCATTGTGCCAAGCGGTCAATCGCCGCAACGCTTCTTCTCGATCAACCTGTACGTCAATATCGGGGTGCCTTAGGGTAAAAGCATGAACGA
This sequence comes from Verrucomicrobiota bacterium, assembly GCA_009885275.1. GTDB lineage: Bacteria > Verrucomicrobiota > Verrucomicrobiia > Verrucomicrobiales > Verrucomicrobiaceae > Verrucomicrobium. The sequence goes on from VFKY01000296.1 coordinate 5,685, forward strand.
ACTTAGACTCCTGTTTGAGGCTGTTAAAACTGGTCCAGAGCTGTGATTTCATGGAATTTCATGATGACACAGAGCTTGATGAGCTGGCGAGCAACAAATTCGTAATAAAAAAGGCGGGACCGAAGTCCCGCCTTAACAACACCAGTAAGGAAAATTTACCGACTAGACCGCTTCCGCCACTTCTGGCCCGCGATAGTTAGACACAAAAGTATCCACATTATAGTTGCTGGACTCATTCATCGCCTCAGCTACTCGGTCTTGAAGAGCTCCACGGAGCTTGCCCACAAGTTCTAGTCCTTTGTTGGTAATGCTTACCATTACCTTGCGGCGATCTTCAGCAGCGTGCATGCGTTCGACGTAGCCAAGCTTTTCAAGTCTATCTACGAGACCTGTTGCGGCGGCGGTAGAGTGTCCCATTTTGCGGGATATATCCGTCATCGTGAGCTCTTTAGCGTTGCTCAAATAACTCATAAGATAAAACTGAGCGAAGGAAATATTCCCACGGCTCAAGTCTTTGGACAAGTTAAGGAGAAACTCCCTTTGGCTGAAAAGAATGAAATCCGCGACTTTGCCGGGATCATTCATAGTTTCTGGATTATTAACGGTTGCGGTAGCCATGTGTGTTTGGATTGATGGTTGGCAGATGCTGAAAGTTTCAATAAGTTAAATCATGATATATGAGAATTACTAATATATTCAAGATTTTTTTGTAAAAACCATACTTTTTAACAAGTGTTGGGAGTTAAAAATCAATTCATTTAATATTTAATGGGCTTAAATATCAAGCCAAAACCATTTTTAATTTAAAATAACTTGTTCCACCTGAGTTATTTTTAGAAAAAACTCATTTTTTGGAGGGGAAGATCGATGTCCATGGCTGCCCTGTTTTCATCCAAGAGAACTGAATTTGTCTTATGGTGTTTTTGATTCCTTTGCACGCCACACTTGCACTTACGGCTGCTTGCTCCATTTTCGCGATGTTCCACATTTGTCGCATCATCTTTTATATCTCCATGTCCGACGCATCATCCTTCTACACATCATCTTCAACTCATCAATCCACTGATCCAGTCAAGGGACACACTTACAAGCAAGCTGGAGTGGATATTCGTGAAGCGGCCGCTTTGGTGGGAGATATAGGGAAATTGGTAAAACGAACCCAAAAAAGGCGTCAACTTGCAGGTGCCTTCGGTTTGTTCGCTGCCGCATATGATCTCAGCGCGTATAAACATCCCGTAATCGTTACTGGATGTGATGGGGTAGGGACGAAGATAGAGTTATTGCTTAAGCACGACCAATTGGAAGCGGCTGGCAAGGATTTGGTGGCAATGAATGTCAATGATGTATTGACCACGGGGGCTGATCCTCTTTTGTTTCTTGATTATGTAGGGATTGGGCGATTAGAAAAAGACAAGATCACCCGGTGCATCTCTGGCATGGTCGAGTATTTGGAGGCCTGTGGTTGTATTCTAGCTGGCGGTGAAACCGCAGAAATGCCAGGGATGGTCCCTGACGGCGTCATAGAACTCAGTGGTTTTGCAATTGGCGCTGCTGAGAAAGGGGATTTACTTGATCCTACGTCCATTCAGCGTGGTGACGTACTCGTGGGATTTCCTAGTGCGGGCTTTCATGCTAATGGATTCAGTCTCGTTCGACGTGTCATTGATGCCGAGAATCTTCAACTTTCAGATGAAGAGTATCGCACGCTTTTACTTCCCACGCTTCTTTATCATCAGGAAGCTGAAGCCTTGCGAAAGAATGTCTCCAGCCTCCGTGCGATGTCTCATATCACAGGCGGTGGGTTGCATGAGAATCTCGGGCGCATCCTTGTTTTTGGCAATCATGGCGCGCATCTAAAGGTGCCTTATTGGAGTAATCCAGTGGTGCAGAAGGTTCTGGCTCACGTGGATCCGAAAGATGCTTTCAACACTTTTAACATGGGTTTTGGCTGGGTTGCTATCGTGGCCGCAGAGGATGCTGAGAAGGCGCTAGCTTGCGGCGAGGGCGGAGTGATTCTTGGGGCGATTGATGGAAGCGGAGAGGTCACTATCGAGACTATCTAACTGCGCATATTTTGTCATTTACGCGTCTTTCAAGAAGACATCTTGTCATCGGAATGTTTTTTCTGCTAAAAATAGCATGTTAAATCGTTTACAAATAATAATGTTTGCTCTGGTTGAACTGGAGCACTCATAAAAAATCCCTAACTATAATTCTACCATGAAAACGTTGTTCTCTGTGTTACTGGCAAGTATTGCCCTTGTCACCTTTGCCCCTGCTATTGAGCCTGTGAATGATAAGTGTCCAGTTTGCAGTAAGCAGATCAGGCTTATTTTTCACAGCAATTTCAAGGAGCAGCGCGTGGCTTTTTTCTCGGCAGATTGCAAAGATAAGTTCGACAAATCTCCAACCAAATACACTGTGAAGCCCAAGTAAATTGAGCTTTTTTAATTCTTTAAATCACGAATACCATGAAAAAACAACTCGCCATTATCATTCTTGTTTGCAGTGTTTCTTTCGGTGTGTTTGCGGCGCCGGTCAATACGACCTGTCCCGTAGGGGCTCGCCCAATTCGCACCGATATCACTTCAATCTATCAAGGTAAAACTGTGGCTTTTTGTTGCTTGAAATGTAAGGCCAAGTTTGATGCCGCACCTTCGAAGTTTGCTGCCAATATTAAATGAACGATTGGGCGCGGTTATTCAATTAATGCAATGATGAGCGGAGGCGATGTTTATCGCCTCCGTTTTTTTTCGCTTCGATTTTCGGAACCCATGACATATTTCCCCCCTATAGTTGCGATCAGTTGGCTCAGTGTGGTAGCCGAGGCCTCTGTAAATGGAGTGACGAGGCCGAACTTCTCAAAGTCATATTCTCTACCTGCGGAGACAACAATTTCGCCTTCCTTAAGTAAAGGCGCCGCACACCAAGCTTCAGTGCATAGAAATGACTTCACTAAACCATGAAGAAGAATTTTCCTGCCTTGCCTTCTGCTCGAACACGAGTCATTAGTTCCACCCCAATTTTCAAGGAATGAGCGACCCTATTAGGCATGAGTGTGGCATAGCTGCCGTGAGGCTTCTGAAGCCACTGGCATATTACGAGCATAAGTATGGCAACTCCCTCTGGGGCTTGGACAAACTTCATGCTCTGATGATTAAACAGCGTAATCGTGGGCAGGATGGCATGGGTATTGGATGTTGTAAGCTCAATATGCAACCGGGTCAGCCCTACATGTTCCGTATGAGATCGAGCAAGAATGACTCGCTTGAAGAAGTTTTTGGCGAGGTCATGGATGACTTTAAAGATATCACACGCAAAGTTAACAAGCAGCGCAAACAGATTGCCATTGAGCGTGATACGGAATTGGTTAAATTTGAGCATGATCCGCAAGCGATCAAAGATCGGTTTGAGTTTGGTGCAGAGATTTATCTTGGCCACTTGCGCTATGGTACCAGCGGTAGTTTTGGTAAGGGCTCCTGTCATCCCTACATGCGTCGTAGTAACTGGCCAACGCGAAGTCTCATGGTCATGGGCAATTTTAACATGACAAATACGCGTGAGCTCAATGACGTTATGCGTCGTCGCGGGCAGCATCCAGTGGTGGATACAGACACCCAGACGGTTTTGGAAGAAATTGGTTTTCATTTGGATGAATCGCATACTCAGCTCTATCACGAATTGCGTGATACCAATATGGATGGGCTGCAGATACCCGTGGAAATCAGCAAGCGACTCGATGTGGCGCAGATCATCCGTGAGTCTGCTTCCATTTGGGATGGGGGATACGCCATCGCAGGGGCGATAGGCAATGGAGACCTTTTTGTCATGCGTGACCCCAATAGCATTCGTCCTTGTTTTTATGTGGCAACGGATGAGTTCATCGCTTTCGCAAGTGAACGTGCCGCATTGCGCACCGTTTTTGAGATGAATGAAGAGGATACGCACGAACTGCCTGCGGCTCATGTTGCGGTCGTCAAAAGTGATGGTCGATTCAGTATGGAGCAGTTCGCAGAAATTAAGACTCCCACACCCTGTGCCTTTGAGAGTATTTATTTTTCACGTGGTAATGGAGCAACCATTTATCATCAACGTAAGCTTCTTGGTGAAATGCTGGTGCCACAGTTGCTTGATGCGGTCGGTAATGATCTGGAAAACACGGTAGTCAGCTTTGTACCAAACACCGCTGAGACAGCATTTTACGGTTTCATGGACGGATTGCGCAAGCAACGTCGGGTGGAAGTGAAGCAATCACTCATGGAGATGTGGAATAGTGGGCATCTTGATGAATCAAGAATAGACGACCTCATTTTAAGGAACTGGCCACGCAGTGAAAAAATTGCGCACAAGGATATTAAAAGTCGTACCTTTATTGCCCCTGAGCAGGGAAGAGATCAGTTGGTTTCCAGTGTTTATGACATCACTTATGAAGTCGTGAAATCGACCGATAATTTGGTCATCATGGATGACTCGATCGTTCGCGGGACGACTCTAAAGCAAAGTGTTCTTCGCATTCTGGCTCGCACCAATCCTAAGCGTATCATTGTTGTTTCGACTGCTCCACAAATCCGCTATCCTGACTGCTATGGCATTGATATGAGTGAGTTGGGTAAGTTCATTGCCTTTCAGGGTGCGATTGGATTGCTCAAGGATAGGAATCGCCGTGATCTTATTGAGCAAACGTATGAAAACTGTCTGATTGAATTGAATAAGCCCATGGTTGAGCAACGCAATGTTGTGATGGATATTTATGCGCCGTTCACCGATGAAGAGATTTCCGCCAAGATCGCAGAACTAGTTTATCCACAGGGGACTTCTTGGAAGGGGGAGGTTCACGTCATTTATCAAACCATTGAAAACCTTCGCTGCGCCATCAAGCCATACTGTGGTGATTGGTATTTCAGCGGTGAGTATCCCACACCTGGCGGTTGCGCTGTCGCAAACGAAGCTTTCGTTCGCTATCATAAGGGAAAAACAGGTCGCGCATACGACACACTTTTTGAACCATGAAAATATTAGTGACTGGAAAAGGAGGACGCGAACATGCCATCCTCACCGCTTTGCGTGAGAGTGCGCCTGACGCTACTCTATTTGCTTATCCTGGCAGTGATGCCATTGCGGATATCGCCACGCGAGTGGAGGCCAAAGATTTACTCGATCTTATCGCGTTCATGCAACGGGAGAATATTGATCTCTGTGTTGCGGGTGAGGAATCCTATTTGGTCAAAGATCGAGGATTAGCCAATCTCTGTGCTGAAGTTGGGATTCCGTGCTGGGGCCCTTTCAAAGAAGCGGCCCAACTCGAAGCCAGTAAAGCGTTTGCGAAGTATTTCTTACAACGGCATCACATTCCAACCGCCGCCTTTAGTGTCGCTCATACCAAGCACGAAGCGCTTCGTGGGATCACGAAATACCCCGTGGTGCTGAAGTTTGATGGACTTGCGGCAGGTAAAGGTGTGGCCGTTTGTCAGGACGAAGCCAGTGCGATAGAGTTTTTGGATGAAGTTTTTACTAAGCGCTCATTCGGTGAAGGTGACCTGATCGTCGAAGAATGTCTGGCTGGCCCCGAAGTTTCCATCTTTGTTTCCGTGTGTGATGATCAATATCATATTCTTATGCCGGCGCGTGACTACAAGCGTATTGGCGATGGTGATGAAGGTCCGAACACTGGTGGCATGGGGGCGGTCGCTTCGCGGCAACTTGTTGACGAAGCCTTCCTCGCGGGCGTTGCTGAAAATATCGTCAAGCCCACAGTCGAAGGGTTGATTAAGGATGGATTGCCTTATCGTGGGTTTCTCTACTTTGGTCTTATGCTGACTCCGAGCGGACCGCAGGTGTTGGAATATAATTGTCGCTTTGGTGATCCTGAAGCGGAAGCCGTGTTGCCGATGGTTCGTGGTGATTTTGTCAGTTATCTATTTCATGCGGCAAACGGTGAGCTCAAGCCTGACTTGATCCATTTTGCCGAAGGCTGGAGCATTTGCGTTATCCTAGCCTCTGCTGGTTATCCTGTGTCATCCCGCAATGGAGACGTCATCAGTGGTCTCGAAAACGCTAATGGTTCCCGTGTTTTCCATTGTGGCACCAAGCGTGGTGATCAGGGCTTTGAAACCAACGGTGGTCGTGTGCTTGCGGTTGTTGCCCAGGGCGTCACCCGAGAAGAAGCGCGATTCAAGGCCTATGAATCAGCCGAGGTGATCACTTTTGAGGGACGACAACGCCGCACCGATATTGCCAAACTTCATTTTGAGTAAGCAGGCATAGTCGCGGCGACTTCGTAAGACAGGATTCCATCCTGTCCGTGTGATGGGAATCCTTTCCCGTCTTCTGAGCTTCAGCGGGATACAATCCCGCAACACTGTCAGGATGGATACCTGTCTTACCAAAAGACGTATCCGCATCAGCTCTTGCTTGCAAGATGGCAAAAGCTTCGCATGATGCTGTATTCATGCCGGACTCTGCGCCGATTCTCTCAAAACAAGACATTGCCCAACGCATTGAGCGTATTGCAGAGGCTATTAGAGAGAGCTGCCATGGTTCACCACTCGCCCTTGTCGGGATTCATCGTCGCGGTGTGCCTTTGGCGGAACGTCTTTTCATATTGCTCAAAAGCCACTATCCAGAACTTCTTTTGGGGCGTGTCGATATCTCTCTTTATCGGGATGATTTGAAGTCGCTGGAAATAATTCCCAAACTTGTGGGATCAGACATCTCCTTCGACCTTGATGGCAAACACGTCATTCTTTGTGATGAAGTGCTGCATACAGGAAGAACTTCGCGGGCGGCGATTGATGAGTTGCTCGATTATGGACGCCCTAAGAAAGTGGAGCTCGCGGTACTTATGGATCGTGGAGGGAGAGAGCTTCCCATCTATGCACGTTATGTGGGAGAAGAAATCAGCGTAAATCCACAACAACGTGTTCAAGTGCATTTTGAAGAAGTGGATGGCGAAGACGCCGTATATGTACAAAATGGAGTTCGCCGATGAAGCCGCGTAAAGATCTGCTCGATATCCAATCACTGACCGACGAGGAAATAGAATTCGTCCTCTCTAACGCAATACCTTTTAAAAATCTTTTCAAGCGTTCGGTGAAAAAGGTACCTACCCTACGAGGCAGTACGGTTCTCACCTTGTTTTATGAACCTTCGACTCGGACGCGATCCTCATTCGAGATCGCCGCGACACGACTCTCTGCCGACGTAACGAATTTCTCGGTCAATACTTCTGCCGTTGTAAAAGGAGAGTCAGTGCTCGATACGATTGCCACGCTCGAAGCCATGCGCACGGACTACATCGTGGTACGTCACGGTTCGACGGCCATTCCTAATCTAATCGCTAAAAACACTACGGCCTCTGTCATCAATGCTGGTGATGGTTTTCATGCGCATCCTACTCAGGCGCTTCTCGATGCGTTTACCTTGCGCGAAGTCTTCGGTGGTGATGTTCGCGGATCTCGCATCGCATTTGTCGGAGATATCCAGCACTCACGAGTGGCTCGATCCACGAATCTACTTTGTCGTCGCATGGGCATGAGTACATCCATGTTGGCTCCCGGATCGCTCATTCCTCGTGATATGCCCCCAGAGATCGCCGTGTTTCAGAACTGGGATCAACTTCACGACTGGAAACCTGATGTCATTTATTTGCTTCGCGTGCAAATGGAGCGATTGAATGTGCCCTTCTTTCCGAGCATCGGCGAATATCACAGCATCTACGGTCTCACTGATGAACGACTCAAACGAGTCCGCGATGAAGGCATTTACGTCATGCATCCTGGTCCGGTGAATCGCGGTGTGGAGTTGACGGATTCCGTCATGAATTATGAGAGAAGTTTGATTGATCAACAAGTCGAGAACGGCATTGCTGTCCGCATGAGCGTACTCTACTGGCTGAAGCCGGGCAGTTCCATCGAGGAGGCAAAATCATGAAGCGTTTATTTAAAGGAGGCGAGATTGCCTCAGAAGATTCAGCAAAACTACTCAAAGCCGATGTTCTGGTGGAGAATGATCGCATTATTAAAATAGCCTCTAAAATCACAGCGCCATCAGATTGCACGACTGTTGATTGCACCGGAAAAATAATTTTACCTGCTTTGTTTGATGTTCATGTTCACGCTCGCGA
>VFKY01000015.1 GCA_009885275.1 Verrucomicrobiota bacterium
CCACCGCCACCGCCACCAGAACGTGGAGTGAATGGGCGTTCTTCACGAGGACGGGCCTCCACAACTTTGAGTGGACGGCCACCTTGATCTACATTGTTCAGGCCGTCGATCGCGGCACGCGCTTCCGCGTCGTTTGCCATTTCTACAAAGGCAAAGCCACGCGAGCGACCAGTATCTCGGTCAAGGATGATGCGTGCATGTGAAACAAGGCCGAAACGCTCGAATGTTTCGCGCAATTCGACATCGGTCATGTCGTAGGAGAGGTTACTAACGTAGAGGTTCATCTGGATTATCTTTTACTGAGTCGCCATGCTTGCACTGAGTGATTCCATTCATGGCGTAAATCGGAATGCACTGATACACCGCCCCCAAAATGGGATAGGTCTCGATTTATCGTTCTCCGCCCTTATTTGTCAAATAATTTGAGGGGCGGACTAATAGAGCAAAAGCGCGATCTCTCCGTCAGAGAAAGTGGTGGTGTCCTGTTGGGCCAGTAGGGTGCTCAATCTCTCCATATCTCCGAGTTCGGATACTACCGTGCTATCAGTGATGGCCGTCCCTTCTTCCTCGAGATGCGGGAGCGTGACTTTGCTTGTCGTAGATGGGGTTTGAACTTGCGCGAAATCTGGAGCTGTCGCTGTTTTAGTGTCGGTATTCAATAGCGACAAGGATAAGCCAGTGAGCAATATCGCTGTGGTTGCCCCTATCGCGAGAGGATGGAGGGTAAAGCATTCTTTAACTTTGGCCCACATCGATTCCACAGGGGGCTCCTGACGAATGGCCCGGAGGACATTTTGTGTAAAATTGGATCGCGGTTCTACGGTCTTGGCTTTGCCAAGAATTTTATAGAGAGGATCTTCGCGGGAGAAAGGTTCCATAACAAAGGTGATTAACTCCAGAAAAATTGAAATGTTGCGAACAAGATGAATTTTAACTCATAACTCCGACAATGGCAAATGACTCTCTGCGGGGTACTTTTTCACACCCCATTACTTCGCCGTTTATCATTGACCCATCCCTCTCGTCGTAGCACATACCCGCATGCCGCATCGTTTGTTTCTGCTTCTCTGTATTTTTGTTCTTGCTGCCTGTGATTCAGGGGAACCCAATCGTTTGTCGCTCGACGATTACGAGGGCGGGGAAGGGGAAGCGGTGGTGCGGCATATGCTGAAAAATCTTCCGGCCATCGATCCTGAAGTGCCGAAGGTCTATACCGTAGTCAAAGGCCCTAATCTTCAGAGCACTGGCATTCCCTTTGTTCGTCGCATGGAGGATACCAAGCTGACTTTCATCAGCGGCGAAGTACTGACCATGCGGGAGCCGGATAAAAGCATCGTTGATCCCCGCAGTGGACTTTCACCGATGACGATTCAACTCCACGAAATCAAGCTCACCGGCACGGATGCATGGGAGGTGATTGCGGGGTGGGCTTACAAGAAGACCTATGAGCGCTACCGCTACAAGTTGATCAAGAAAGCAGATGCTTATGAGGTGATTGAGACAAGCCGTCTCGAAGGCAACTACGTCAAGCCGTCGGTTAACGTCAAATAAGCAAGGCTGCCCGTTACTTTAGTGTCTTGATATAAAGCACTAGCGACTCGATCTGTGATTCGCTCAGGATACCTGCATAGATAGGCATACCCGCATCATACTTTTCATAGCCCTTTACGATTTTTGCCGTGGGATTGGTAATGGATTCGCGCAAATAGGACTCATCAGCCGTGCCCTTGGAATCATCTTTGAATTCGAGATTGCTGCCAAACAGGCCTTTCCAGCTCGGGCCGACTTTGCCTATGACACTACCGTCAATAGAATGACAGGCCATACAGCCGATCATCTGGTACAGTCGCGCGCCCTCTTGCTCCGTGGGCTTTACGGTTGCGACTGCAACTGCTTTGCGTGGCGTGAGATCTACTTGAATATTCCCAAAACCTTCCTTGGTTGCGTCGAATTTTTCGAGTTCGTAGGGCGTGAAATAGGCATTGTTCTGGGCGGCGAGTCCCTCAACGCTTTTTAATCCCCAACCTACGCGCATTTGCATGACGGGTTTCATGTCAGGAATGCCTATGAAAACGGATTTGCCGTCCGCAGAAACATAAGCACTGCTCGGCATCATCCATTCCTGCCCCGAGCTGCCGTCGAGTTTCAAGTGTGGCGAGCCATATTTGGCGGTGCGCTGGTAGTTCCAACGTTCCACGCTGTAGCTCGTCACATCAGCGGCCGTCTTGGCATCAAGCGCTTCGTTGAATCGGAGTAGCATCCCCTTGTCCATCGCGAGGCACTCCTTCAAGAGTACTCGTTTTTCTCCCGTATAGCGGAGACGAGTCAGTCCGCTGATGCGCTTGACGGTGGTGCCCCAGACTTGGAAACCGATGAGGTATAGCTGTCCGTCCGCCGGATTCACGATGCCGTTGAGCAGTGGAAAATCAAAGCGACTCACAAAAGGCACAACGGCAGCTTGAGCTTTAGCCAGTCGGTTGTTCTGCAAGACCCGAAAGATCTCCGGCCGGTTGTATCCGATATGGATGAGCTCATCATTGAGCGTGCCCATCTTGGCATCGACAAGCCAAGTTTGAGTGACCCC
>VFKY01000051.1 GCA_009885275.1 Verrucomicrobiota bacterium
CCACCCCATCCATTGCTCATTCCACCATATTTTGTCCATGCGATTATCGTGACAACCACAGTCAGCAACGGCGACGGAATAGAAATCGTTATAATCAAGCAAAGCTCTCATGGCGCTCTGTCCCCCAGCACTCCCGCCGTAAATACCCACGTGATTTAAATCCATCCACGGACGCGATTTTGCGGCCTCCTTGATCCAAGCGATGCGATCGGGAAAGCCTGCGTCCTTCAAATTCTTCCAACAGACATCGTGAAACACCTTGCCGCGATGATTCGTGCCCATGCCATCTGCCTGCACGACAATAAATCCTAAGTCAGCGATAATATGCTGGCGCAGCAGACGACCAAATTCTGTTGGCGTAAATGCAGAATGAGGTCCTGCATAAACCTCTTCAACAATTGGATATTTCTTCTGCGGATCAAAGTTCGTTGGCTTGATCATTACGCCATAAATGTCAGTTCCACCATCACGTCCCTTTGCGACAATACGCTCTGGCATCGTCCAACCTGTTGCCAGCAATGCTTTAGCATCAGCAATTTCAACATTACAAATGAGGCCGCCATCATCACTGCGATGAAGCTCCAAGACAGGCGGGTGATCTACACGAGACCATGTATCGATAAAGAACTCCCGATTCGGCGAAAAATCAATGTGGTGCTGACCATCTGCTTTTGTCAGTTGCTTAAATTCACTGCCATCGAAATTGATGCAGCACAGATGCTTCTGATATGGATTCTCCTGTGCAATCAAACCGCTCGCCATGAACCACACCGTGCGTTTTTCTTCATCAACATGTAACACTTCACGCACCACCCATTTCCCCTTGGTTATCTGATTTTTCAACTGCCCTGCCTTACTATCATAAAGCCATAAATGACACCAACCATCGCGCTCACTCATCCAAAGCATTTCACTACTCTTGTCGATCCAGTGTCGCCATGTTTTCTGGGTGTAGTCAATAAAGGTTTTGCTGGATTCTTCGACAACCACTCTCGCGGCACCCGTCATTCCATTTACAGCAAGAACACGGTAAAGTTGGTGGCCGCGCTCATTGTAATTAAAAGTAAATTCACGGCTGTCCGCAGACCAGCGCACATCTATTCGCTGGCTTTGATTGAATTGGTTTTTAAATAAATCGCTCTTCACCACGATGCATTCGTGCCCTTCGGGTTTTATTCTAAAAATCACTGGGAACGGCTGTGGCAGAGGATCACCGGGTTTAGGGTACTCGATCTCGCGTAGCTTCGGTTGCAGTTGCCCTTTCGGGGTCGATTCAACCAAGGTAATTTTACGTGTGGAGACCAACGCAGCATTACTGACCACAAAACTCTGTGAATCGGGTGCCCATTCACAGGGGTTATGAAATGGCGATTTCCCATCAAGATCAGTTTTAAGCGGTGTAACTTTCCCAGTGCTACTATCACGCATCATGACAAGACCTTTGTCTATGTAAGCCGCCCATTTACCGTCCGGTGATTTCACACCCTGTTCTTGTCGGGTCTTGTTTTCCTTAACCTCTTTTCCCATGGATACGCCTTTACCATCAATGATGATGGTCTGAATTATAGGTCTGGCTTCAATTACAGCCAGTGGTTCACCGGCGCGATTGGTTATCAACCAGATGTGGCCATCAAACGTGTTTTGCTCACGCTCACTCTGTGGACGGATACCGCCGTATCGTATGCGCTCACCAGCCTGATTAATCCAAAACAGATCCACATCAGAACCGAGTTGATTCACAAACTTCAATCCGGATTCCTCGCCTGTGCGCCTTGTTGCGCGCACTTCAACTTTCAGGGAAGATGTTTTTATATCTTCTTCGGATGGCAGTCCCAGCGATTTTATATTGGGTGCCGATTTACGTTCACCGGTCTCCGCATTAATTAATATGTACTCATGATTCACCGCTCCAGTTTGCACGCGATACCAAAAACTCTTGCCTTCAGGTAACCAGTTCGGTTTGATGTTAGATCGATAGACCTTGTTCTCCGTGCGTTGAGACAAAGAGAGGGCTAAATCAAAATCTGCGGCACACGCTTTAAAAACAATGAGGAATAATATAAGTTGTTTCATAGAATGCCCCATTGATATGGATCATCTTTCTCAAGCAAAAGTCGTGATTCTGCGGTGATGAATGCTTTACCTGTGATCGTTGGTATAATACCGCCCTCAATCGGTTCGTAGCTCCCTTCAAAAATCGATCCAATAATACTCTCTTGCCGCCAAACTTGACCTGGCGCCAATAAGCCATCCGCAGCGAGACAGGCCATCTTGGCACTCAACCCTGTACCACAGGGCGAGCGATCATAGGCCTTACCCGGACAGAGTACAAAATTCTGCGAATGCGCACCCACTGACCGCGACGGACTAAATAGAATAATGTGATCAACCTCAGGGAACCCTTGAGTATTGATGGCCTGCCTAATTTCCCACGTGACATCCGTCAGCTTATCAACATGTGCTAAATCGAGCGTGAGATCATGGGCATCGATAAGGAAAAACCAGTTGCCGCCCCAAGCAACGTCACCGGAAATACAGCCTAAATGATCTACTTCAATTTTTACATTTTTCGCTTTGCGATACGCGGGGATGTTTTTCACAGACACTCGACCATCTTCGTGAAGTACGGCACTAACCACACCCACGGCTGTCTCAACGCGATGCTCTCCCGGTTTGATGCGCCCCATATGCGCAAGTGTCGTGATTAACCCGATCGTGCCGTGACCGCACATTCCTATAGAAGTCGCATTATCGAAGAAGATGACGCCCGTCTCACAGGACTTGTCCAAGGGTTCGCATAGCAGCGCGCCTACAAGCACATCCGATCCTCGTGGTTCCGTCACCATCGCCCGCCGAAAATGGTCATGCTTTTCACGAAACACTCTCAACTTGTCCGCAACACTGCCCTCACCTAGATCTGGTCCACCGCTGACGACAACACGTGTTGGCTCCCCACCTGTATGCGAGTCGATGACTTCAATAATGTGAGCTTTGCCCATGTTTTATGGTTAGTGTTACCTGCTCACCATAAATCTTTGCGGCACTCCTCGTCTTGGCCTAAAATTACCCCTACCAGAGAAAATGAACACAATCTCCTCTTCCAACCTGGTTTCGATGATGGGAAAACTGTCGATCGATGCCCCACTACTTGAACATCTTTTTGATCAAGCAGCGGATATTGTTTTTTTTATCAAGGACGACAGAGGGCGCTACTTGATCGTCAATAATACCTTAGTGGAGCGCAATGGCCTGAAATCAAAACAACAATTGATCGGAAGACTTCCGTCTGATGTGTTTCCCGGCGTTTTTGGAACCAGACCCACTGAACAGGATGTGGCTGTCTTGCGCTCCGGTCGCTCAATCATCAATCATCTGGAATTACACTGGAATAAGACCCATAAACCTTGCTGGTGCTTAACCACCAAACTCCCCTTGCGTGATGGGAAGGGTCTAGTCACGGGAATCATCGGGTTTTCACGTGATTTACGCGCACCACTACCGCTTGATGAAATTCCAGCGGCGATGACGGGAGCGCTCGATTATTTAGACAGGCACTGCGCCGAACCCATTTCACCAGCCAACCTTGCTAAACGGTCAGGACTTAGCGGGCCGCGTTTCGCGCGAATGGTAAAGCGTATTTTCGATCTCACTCCCACTCAGTTAATAGTCAAAGTCCGACTCGCAACCGCCACTCGACTACTTCGTGAAACGGAACTCTCCATCGGCCAAATTGCCATTGAATGCGGTTTTTATGACCATAGCGCTTTCACGCAAACCTTTCGCAAGGCAACCGGGATGACGCCGGGTGAAGCTCGCCGCCAATGATTGTTTAATTACTTTTGTAGAGCTTACGTTACGCAAGTCCTGACAAGCTTAGATTGCGCATTCTGCTATCCTACAATCAGTCCGCTGGCTTTGCGTTCTTTTTCACGAACCAAGATGGGAACAGTCTCGGTGGTTTCCATGACGGAGACACCAAAATTGCCAAGTCGCGTCAGCGTTAAGCCTTCGAAATTTTTAATCTCTGAGGCCATGCGTTTAAAGATGTCATCAACACTATGAATGCCATTGGAGCCACTGATAGCGAGAATGAGATCGCGCAGGATTTCCCAATCTTCACGGGCTTCGCCTGGTGACTCAATGGCTTTGTTCAGTCGTTGCAGACGCCCGGTGACATTAATCATGCTGCCGCGTTTTTCGGCGTAAGTAGCGGCAGGTAACACCACATGGGAAAGTTCCGCAGTAGCGTTGGCCAGCACATGCGAGGAAGCGAGAAAGGAGAGTTTCTCCAACGTCGCCTTCTCAAGGCCGAGCTTGAGCAGGTTCTCACCGAGGGCAAGCACGACACGAACTTTGCCGCTCTTGATCTGCTCAATAATGCTTTCGAGCTTTTTGCCAGGTTCTGTTCCCCAAACGGTGCGGACACCATTGCTGTTGGGGTTCAGGTCATCAGCGCGGAGGTAGTTGTCACCACCGCCAAGACGGGGCACCACATCGTAGTTTTCTACCTTGAGGGATTTGATAAGTGCTGAGGCAAGGTAAAGCTCCTCATTGGTCATGCGTGCTGAGGCTATGATCGCTATCTCCTCTGGCTTCACGCTCTTGAGCCCTTCAGCCACCTTGTCGATGGCTTGCTTCCATGTGGCGGCTTGATGTTTGCCACCCACTTTTAGCAAAGGCTGGGTCAGGCGATATTCACTGTTCACAAAATGGAAATCGAGTCGCCCTTGGTCACACATCCATGTGGAATTGACGTCATTATTTTCACGGGGTGTCTGACGATAGACTTCATTCTCGCGACTGCTAATTTCGGTATTACAACCGCGTCCGCATTTCGTGCAGAGACTGTTTGTTTCTTTGAGGAACCAGACGCGTTGCTGAAAACGGAAGTCATTTGAGGTCAGCGCCCCTACAGGACAGATGTCCACGGTATTGAGTGAGTAATTATTCTCCAAGCGCTTACCTGGATGCACCGTCAATGTAGTAAAGCTACCGCGCTCGGTGAACCCAAGCACCGGATCATCGGCAATCTCTGCGGTGAAGCGAATGCAGCGGGAACACATGATGCACCGTTCATCATCAAGACGGATGCGTGGGCCGATATCGACATTCTTGGGCTTTTTCACCTTCTCCTCACGAAAATGGCTCTCACCATTGCCGTGTTCGACGCTGAATTCTTGAAGGCGACACTCTCCTGCCTGATCGCAAATAGGACAGTCGAGCGGATGATTGATAAGGAGCAGCTCCATCACTCCCTTGCGGCACTCTTCAGAAAGTTTTCCTTCGGTGCGAATACCCAGACCTTCACTGACCGTGTTGGCGCAGGCGATGACGGCACGCGGCATCCAGGCAATTTTGGCAAACCCATGCTCATCCTTTTCTACTTCTTGACCAGGCGTGGGTCGGGGTGGCATCCCCATTTCCACAAGGCACATGCGGCAGTTACCCGGTGAGGTCAGCTTGGGATGATAGCAATAATGAGGAACTAGAGCCTCTACTTGGCGACAGGCTTCAATCATGCGCAAGCCCTTGGGGAACTTGTGCCAGACACCATTAATTTGCACATTCACCGTGTCCACAGGAGGCGGCGAGACTGGGGCTTGGACGGTGGCGTTACTCATAGCTAAGATTGCGCTTCACTATTTGGTCAGGCGCTCATCCAGCAAGGGGAATTTGTGAAAAATTTCTATTGTCCTCCTCATAGCCAAAGAATATTAGGCTTCAAGGCATGAAATTCTCAGGGAGCGACAGTGTTTTTGAAGAAGTGAGCTTAAGTTCGCGGTGCCAGTTTGCCAGATTTGCGCGGGTTTTCCGGTAACACCTCAACCGTCACGACAAACAATGCTTCGATGCCCGCTTTCACGAGGGCGATGTCCGCGGCTGGAATTTTGCCGAGCGGTTGGATGGCAATGGAGGGCGCAG
>VFKY01000032.1 GCA_009885275.1 Verrucomicrobiota bacterium
CAACTTCCCCTGCTCCAGATTGATCTCCTGTTCGAAATGACTGAATTCAATGCCATGAGTGACCACGATTTTGTATTTGCCTGAAGGAACTTGCACCATGAAATCGCCGTTCGCACTGTGATACTGATCCTTACATCCATGAGCTCTCATGACAGGTCCAAGATTCACCGGAAGCGTATCCCCCAGGGCAAGGATTTGAGCCTTACAGGGCAAAGGCCGCCCCTGCTCATTCGTAATCGTAAATTGAAGACGCGACGCCGCTTGCATTATCGCCGTGTGGCTGACGCCCTTCTCTGTCACTTCAATTTCCGCATCTACGGAAGGCCTGCCCATGTCTTCGAAGAGAAACTTATGTTTACCCAAAGGAAGAGCGAGCTCAAAAGTACCGCGGGCATCTGGATAAGCTTTAATCTTACTGTTCCCCTGTATCGAAATCGCGGACGCAGTGACGATGGGATCGCCCTTGTCATCGGTGATTTTACCACGTAGCACGCCTGTTTTTTGGCCGCGCATTTTTTCAACAATACTCCATGCCTCAGCAGGCGAATGTCCTACCGCAAGGAATCTCGACCAGGTCACTTCTTGAGCGGGTTCCAACTCCAAGTTGTCTTCCACTTTACTAGTACCTTCCGAAGACACGGAACCATAGGCGTAGCCTGCCTTGTCTGCTGGGTCGACCGCATCCGCCCAGTTGATACCGGCACGCTCACCGGTCTCGTTGAATCGAGTCCACGCATCCTTACTGATTTTCGTTTTTTCCTTACTGTCATTACGCACGGTTGTGATCACCCAAATGCCTTGCTCCCCATCGTGAATGCGATATTCATGACGCTCATACAAGCCGCCGTTTTTTGCGCTGGTGATGACCGTCTCCACCGCCGCATTCTTCACATCACTGTCAGGCATAATCCGCACCCATGAAACCTGCCCCCGTTGTCCCGTAGGACCAAAATAGATCAGTTGGTCATTCTGTTCGCCTGCCAACGTCAGATCATAGAGGCAGCCTGGTGTTACCCCATCAGCTCCGTAGAAAGTGCTCATGTTCGCACGGCGCAAAGGAGTGTTCTGCGAGATCACCGCCACCACCTTGCCATTTCGGAGAACAAAATCACCCATGATCCCATCCGCTTCCTTACCCCGCGGCAGGTCAGCAACATTGTCAGCACCTATTTCAAACGCTTCAGCCGCATGAATATCGTTGAGAGAAGAGGTGAAGACAAAGAGGAGGAATAAGAGACGCGATTTCATGATCTCATGTCAACGGATCGAGCCGTGCAATACAATCAAAAATATTTAGATCCTAGCCGACATTACAGAGGGATAATGGATGAAGATGCGGGCAGGGGTGCCCGCGCTCCTTTGTGATTCGTCTTCTGCTACAAATAAAAACGCCCCGTACCTGCTTGAGGTCCGGAGCGTGATTTTGAGTCTAGACTCGGCAATTACACAAGATCGAAACGATCGAGGTTCATGACCTTGTTCCAAGCGGCCACAAAGTCGTGGACAAACTTGGCCTGCGAATCCGACGTTCCGTAAACTTCGGCGAGTGCGCGAAGCTCGGAATTGGAACCGAAGACCAAATCAACACGAGTACCAGTCCATTTGACTTCACTCGTTTTTCGGTCGCGGGCCTCGAAGACGCTTGCGTCATCCGAAACCGGTTTCCATTCCACGCCCATATCGAGCAGGTTGACAAAGAAGTCGTTGGTCAATGCTTCTGGACGATTGGTGAGTACGCCGTGCGAGGACTGTCCGACATTAACGTTCAGGACACGCAACCCGCCGACGAGCGCGGTCATTTCTGGCACGGTGAGGGTGAGCAACTG
>VFKY01000095.1 GCA_009885275.1 Verrucomicrobiota bacterium
AGTTAGCGCAGTTGTGACCACGATGAATACTAAGAAAAACACGCCCATTCAAGAGGGTGCAACACGCATGATGATTTGTGGTGAAGGCTATGATCCCATCGTCATGCATACCCAAGGTGGGCCGTTTTTTGATAAAACATTCCTCCTAAAGCGCGGTAACCCTGATCTTAAGGATGGGGAAGTCCATTCAGGTTATTTACAAGTGCTCACGCGTCCCGGTCACGAAAAAAGCTGGCAATGGCAGCCACCTGCGGGAGCAAAATATTCTGGTCGACGTCGCAGTCTTTCGAACTGGATTACCGATGTGGATCATGGCGGGGGTGCGTTACTCGCACGGGTCATGGTGAATCGTCTTTGGCAGCATCACTTTGGCAGCGGTATTGTTGCTACATCTAATGATTTTGGCAAGACAGGCTCGCTTCCTAGTCAACCTGAATTACTCGACTGGCTTGCCGGACAGCTCATCGCGAACGATTGGAAATTGAAGCCGCTGCATCAGATGATCATGCTCACGCAAGCCTACCAGCAGAGCAGCCAACGAAACACCGTTAAGGAGGCAGCGGACCCATCGAATGCGCTCTTCATGCGGCGCGTGCCGCAGCGACTCGAAGGGGAGGCGATTCGCGATTCCATGCTCGCAGTTAGCGGTGTGCTTGATGAGACCATGTTTGGTGCGGGAACACGTGATGAAAATAGTAAGCGTCGTAGTATCTATTTTAATATTAAACGCAGCCAACTCATCGGCACCATGGTGGCCTTTGATGCGCCTGAACCATTGGTGAGTCAGGGCGGACGTCCCACAACGACGGTCGCACCCCAAGCGTTGATTCTGATGAATAGTCCTCAAGCACGAGTCTGGGCTGATGGACTTGCAAAACGAGTGGCGAATGCGGGGGACATGAAGCAACAGATCACGCGTGCTTATATCATCTGTTTTAGTCGTGACCCCAATGCTGAGGAGCTCGCGCAAGGTGAGGCATTTATGCACCAAGGGGCGACACTTTCAGACTACTGTCAGGTGCTGTTGAGTCTGAACGAATTTGTCTATGTGAATTAAATAATCCGATTGATCCCATGAATACGACAACAAACTTCACACGACGTCATCTCCTTCAGCGCGCAGGCGGTGGATTTGGTATGCTTGCTTTATCTGCCATGCTTGAACGCAACAGCAATGCTGCATCTGGACTCAATCCATTTGCTCCAAAGCTTCCGATGATGGGAGGGAAGGCAAAGTCGATCATCTGGATTTTTGCCAATGGCGGTCCATCGCAAGTAGATACTTGGGATTACAAGCCGGAGTTGCAAAAACGTGATGGAAAACCGCTCGATGGTTTTGATCCCAAGACCGGTTTCTTTCCAGGATCTGTAGGCCCCTTGATGGCATCTCCTTTTGCATGGAAGCAGCATGGACAGAGCGGAACTTGGGCGAGTGATCTTTTTCCGATGACTGCAAAACACGTGGATAAGATGTGCTTTATTCACTCCTGTTGGACGCAATCGAACAATCATTCGCCAGCGCTCTTCATGATGAACACAGGCGCGACACGGATGGGGTATCCTTGCGTGGGTTCATGGGTTACTTATGGGCTCGGCAGTGAGAGCGATTCGCTACCGTCGTTTGTTGTCATGAGTGATCCGTTGAATCGCGGGTTACCAAAAGGTAGTGCTGCCAATTGGGGGGCGGGATTCCTTCCCAGTGTGTATCAAGGTACTTGGTTGAAACCGAAAGGCGCGCCCATCGATAATCTTGCTGTGCCCGCTTCGCTCACTCCTCAACGTCAACGCGCGCAGCTCGATTTGCTGGCCCGACTTAATCACAACGCACTTGTAGAGTCACCCATTGAAAGTGAATTATCCGCCCGCATCCAGAGTTTTGAACTTGCTTACCGAATGCAGACTGCCGCGCCGGAGGCTTTCGACATCAAAGATGAGCCGGAGCATATCCAGAAACTCTATGGTATTGATCAAAAGCACTGCACACATTTCGCATCGCAATGCTTGACGGCACGGCGGATGGTAGAACGCGGGGTGCGATTCATTCAGATATATTCCGGAGGCATGGAGAACCAACAGAGCTGGGATGGGCACAATGATATTGCGGGCAATCATCGCGGCTTTGCCTCTGAGAGTGATCAACCTGTTGCTGCGTTGCTTTCAGATCTGGAACAGCGTGGGCTTCTGGATCAGACCCTCGTGATATGGGGCGGTGAGTTTGGTCGTTTGCCTATTTCACAAAAAGCAGACAAACCGGGTCGCGATCACAACCCGCATGCTTTCACGGTTTGGATGGCTGGTGGTGGCGTTAAGGGGGGATATCATCATGGCGAAAGCGATGAACTCGGGTTCAAAGCGGTTGTCGACAAAGTCAGCGTGCATGATTTGCATGCGACGATTCTTGCTGCCGCAGGGCTTGATCACGATCGGCTTAGTTTTATGTTTCAGGGGCTCAACCAGAAGCTCACGGGCGTGGAAAATCCGAGAGTAGTATCTAAAGTGTTTGCATAAAAGTACTAACTTTCGACGTAATATACTGCGTCACATTTTAGCGTTATAAAAAATGCTATTTCATGTCCTAATTGTCATGGAAAGTGTGATTTATTTTCACTCCCATGTCCCATAATCGAGCGCTGAATTTTACCACCATCATTTTACTGGCTAGCATAAACCTGTGCAGTGCTGCAGACGGTAAGTTGAAATTTAACCAGGACATTCGCCCTATTCTTTCTGACAAGTGCTTTCATTGTCATGGACCAGACAGCAATAAGCGCGAA
This sequence comes from Verrucomicrobiota bacterium, assembly GCA_009885275.1. Classification (GTDB taxonomy): domain Bacteria; phylum Verrucomicrobiota; class Verrucomicrobiia; order Verrucomicrobiales; family Verrucomicrobiaceae; genus Verrucomicrobium. The sequence goes on from VFKY01000095.1 coordinate 2,775, forward strand.
GCTGATCTCCGCTTGGATGTGCGAGATGCGGCGGTCAAAGCCAAAGCAATTTTACCGGGTAAGCCTGAGGAGAGTGAGATTATCGCCCGCATACTCACGCAAGAAGTGGATGATCACATGCCTCCGGCTAAGTCGAAATTGGAAAAACTGACCGCCACGGAAATTGCGACACTTAAGCGCTGGATTGCGGAAGGTGCTGTGTATGAAGATCACTGGGCATTTATTCCGATCAAAGAAGTGCCCGTGCCCATCGTAGAAGCGCCAGAGTTGTTTAATCCGATTGATCATTTTGTGGCGAGCGGTCTTGCGGAGCGCAAGCTTAAGTTGCAACCCGAAGCATCCAAAGAAACCTTGATACGGCGGTTGTCATTTGATCTCACGGGACTGCCACCTACTCCCGCTGAAGTGGAAGCTTTTCTCAAAGACGCGGATCCCAAAGCCTATGAAAAAACGGTGGATCGCTTGCTTCAATCGGAACGTTATGGCGAGCGCATGGCGGTTGATTGGCTTGATGTCTCTAGGTATGCCGACAGCTATGGTTTTCAGGTTGATCGCGGACGTGATGTCTGGGTGTGGCGTGATTGGGTGATCAAGTCCTTCAACGAGAATCTCTCCTACGACAAGTTCGTGACATGGCAGTTGGCCGGTGACCTTTTACCCAATCCTACGGACGAACAAATTCTCGCAACGGCATTTAACCGACTTCATCAACAGGAGTCAGAGGGTGGAAGCGTGGAAGAAGAATATCGGGTGGAGTATGTCGCGGATCGTGTGCAGACATTTGCCACGGCATTTCTCGGTCTCACGTTTGAGTGCGCACGCTGTCATGATCACAAATTTGATCCTATC
>VFKY01000024.1 GCA_009885275.1 Verrucomicrobiota bacterium
ATGGAGACACGCTGTTTTTCACCGACACTGAGCTTGATGCCGCGTTCCCCGACCCGAGTATCCAATCCATCAGGCATCACCTCTACGAAATGTTTCGCATGCGCCTTCTCCAGCGCGTCCCAAAGTTCTTCATCTGTTGCATCACGTTTGCCGATCCGCAGATTGTCCCGCACCGTGCCGTTGAAGAGGAAGCTCTCCTGCGTGACATAGCCGATGCTGCGACGCAGCCAAGATTTGTTCAGTTCATGCACCGGCTCACCATCGAGCAAAATGACGCCTCGATCATATTCATAGAAGCGGGTCAGCAGATTTATCAGGGTGGACTTCCCTGCCCCGGTTGGTCCCACTAGCGCGATGGTTTCACCGGGCTTGGCTTCCAAAGAAATTTCATTCACCGTTGGCACATTGCCGTAGGAAAAATGCACCTTGTCATAAACAATGTGGCCTTTGATCGTTTCCAGGGTGCGTCCGGCATCGACATCCTTTTCTTCTTCGGCATCGAGGATATTAAAGACTCGTTCCCCCGCAGAACGTCCTGCTTGAAAAAGTTGATTGAGTTGATGCAACTGCCCCACAGGCTCATAGAAGAATCGGAGCAGCAAGAGGAACATCGCGAGTTCACCGACCTCAATTTGCTTCTGATAAAGGGCCTGTCCACCGAACCAAAGCACGAGGACAAAGCCGACGTTGTTTAAAAAATTCATGCCGGGACGGTAGAACGCCCAGACGCGCATGACGTGAAGCGTGGCACGACGCAAGGCATCACTGGAGAGATTGAAACGCTCATGCTCTTTTTCCTCCATGGCATAGGCCTTGATCTGACGCATCCCAGCGACGTTGTCATGAAGCAGAGAGTTCATCGCACTACTCGACTTGCGCACCTGGCGATGGCGATCTCTCGATGTTTTTGTGTAAGCAATCACGCCGGCCGTGACAAAAGGAATGGGGATCATGGCAATGAAAGCCAGCGTGGTATTGGTGTAGAACATCATCACGCCCACCATGGTGATTTGCATCACTGCGACGATGCCCTGCTCGATGCCATCGATGAGCACACGCTCCACCGCCGGAATATCTTCTGACACCGTGGTCATGATGTCGCCCGTGGGACGATTGTCGAACCAGCGCAGCGGCAGACGTTGCAAGCGCTCGTAAAGATCACTACGCAGATCGTAAATCACGAGCTGCTCGAAGGTGTTGTTGAGTTGGATGCGCAGACTGTTGAGCAGGTCTTGCGCGAAGTAGGCACCAAGAGCCAGCATAATCAGTCCAGGCAGACGATTCATTTCCCCCTTGGGAATGACCACATCCATGATCTCGCGTGTGATGTTAGGAAACACCAGGACAAGCAGCGTGCCCACAATCGCGCAAGCCAACTGCGACACCGCCATCCAAGGATAACGGCGAACGTAGGCAAAAACACGAATGATGGTGCGCATGAGAAAATGAAACACTCATCAGAGAGAAGCTATACGCTTCTCACCGAAGTCTGGGACACTTAACTACATCGCGAACGCCGTGTAGTGCTTCAGTTCCTCAAGACGACTCTTCACTTCCTCCACTGTGACTTTCTCAAGTCGCTGGGTGCTGAAGGCTTCGCAGGTGAAGCTGGCAGTAACGCTGCCATGCGCGACGGCAGTTTTAAGGTCAACGAAGCTGGGCTTGGTCTTGCGACTATTTGCCAACCAACCAATCATCCCACCGAGGAAACTATCCCCTGCTCCTGTGGGATCAAAAACGCTTTCCAGAGGATAAGCGGAGCATGCGAAGAATTCTTCCGCACCATCACCGAAGAGATAACTTCCGTGTTCACCGCGTTTCACCACGACATAACGCGGACCTTTTTTCTGAAGGAGTCGCCCCGCTTCTACGAGGTTGGTGGTACCCGCAAATTCTTTGGCTTCTCCATCATTGATCACAAGAAGATCAAGACGCTTCATAACATCATGCAGCCTTTCATTTGCGATGTTGATCCACAAATCCATGGTGTCAGCGGCGACGAATTCAGCCGCCTGACATTGATCTAAAACTTGCATCTGATTGTCAGGGCTCATGTTGCCAAGCATGACAAATTTCACTTGAGAAGCATCCGCTGATAATTGGGGTTTCCAGTTTTCAAGGACATTGATGCCCACCTTGTGCGTGGTACGATTATTCATGTCTTCATGATATTCTCCCGTCCAAGTAAAGCTCTCGCCGTCATTATGCTCAAGGCTATCAAGTTTAATCCCTTTGCTATTGAGTAGATCGACATGTGCTTTAGGGAAGTCGTGACCGATCACCCCTGCAAGATGAACTGGCTTGCAGAACAAACTCGCAGCGAGTGCCGCATAGGCCGCGGAACCGCCGAGCAGACCTTCTTGCGTTGCGGTAGGTGTTTTGATGTTGTCGATGGCGACAGTTCCAGAGATGAGTAGTGACATAAATAAGGGACGCGGGGGATTTTAATAAAGTGACAGCATTCAGTCTTGAAGCGGCTATGCGCACTCTGCAAATCGAATTTACAATTCAGGCAAGGCATTTACCAAGTCACGCACCGCAACGCGGACATCCGCCGCTTGTAAAAAGAAAGAAACCACGACCACTCGTTTCGCACCCGAAGCCAACACGATGGGCAATCGTTCCTGATTCACTCCGCCAATGCAAAAGACAGGAACGGTGGCGAAGCTCTCCACTTCCGAGATGTCCTGTAAGCCAATGGGCGCATAGTCAGGCTTGGTTCCCGTAGCAAACAAGGGACCAAAACCAATGTAGTCCGCACCTTCCACCATCGCCGCACGCGCTTGAGCCACACTGTGGGTGGATTTTCCTACAAAACAATCGCGACCCACGATCGCCCGTGTTTCTGCAACACTAAGATCATCCTGTCCCACATGAATCCCCTCACAGCCAACGTGTGACGCTACCTCAGGATGGTCATTGATAATCAAAGGAACACCCGCCGCACGCGTAATAGGAAGAATGAGGCGCGCTAAAGATTTCACATCCTCGGACGAATGATTTTTAGCGCGTAACTGTAAGAGATGAACCCCTCCATCAACTAATGCACGGGCCATTTCTGGAGCAGCCTCTATCGAGACATAGCCGAGATCAACGATACCATAAAGGGAGCAATCACTAAGTTTTCTCATGTCCCCCACTCTTCCTCATTTTAGAAGAACTCTCAACCTCCGTCATTTTCTGCTTTTCAGTTGCTCATTTTCCACTATGCATAGCGACCCATGAGCAAACCTACTCTCCTTATCCTTGCTGCCGGAATGGGCAGTCGTTACGGCGGCCTTAAACAACTCGACCCAATGGGGCCCCACGGTGAAACCGTGCTCGACTACTCCGTATTCGACGCTTTACGCGGAGGCTTTAGCAAGGTCGTGTTCGTTATTCGCCGTGACTTTGAAGAAGAGTTCAAAACCAAAGTTGGGAGTCGCTTTGATAAAAAAATCGAAGTGGACTATGCATTTCAAGATCTGAACAATCTGCCTGCGGGATTCAGTCTTCCAGAAGGCCGTGTCAAACCTTGGGGAACCACCCATGCGGTGCTCGCGGCCGAAGCTAATATCCATGAGCCGTTTGCGATGATTAACGCCGATGACTTCTATGGTCATGATGCTTTTGCAAAGCTTGCCACCAATCTGCAAACGCTAAAACCAATTGAGGGAAAAGCTCAATATTCCATGGTCGGATTTCAATTGAAGAAAACACTCTCCGACAATGGCAGTGTCGCTCGTGGCGTATGCACGAGCAAGGATGGCAAATTGGAGTCCGTGACCGAGATGACAAAAATCTTCGGGACTTCGAACGGAGCCCGCAATGAAGAAGACCCGAACAACATCATTGAACTCACCGGCAATGAATTGGTGAGCATGAACTTCTGGGGATTCACCCCTGATCTGTTCCCCCAACTCCACGAAGCGTTTCATGATTTCTTGACCAAGCAAGGCAACGATCTCAAATCCGAATGCTATGTGCCAAAAGTCGTCGACATCTTAATAAAGACAGGCAAAGCGGATGTAGAAGTACTGGAAACCAGCAGTTCATGGTTTGGTGTGACCTATCCCGAAGACAAGGAAGTTGTGGTCGGCAGCATCAAGAAGCTTACCGATGCAGGCGAATATCCAAGTCCGCTCTGGGCTTAAACAACTTTTTTCGCAGGTGTCACAAATGGAGCGCTGAGATATACAGGCTCCATCAACACTGCTGCTAAGGTTGCAATTTCTTCCGTCGTCTTTTTTGCAGCAATCATTGCTAGAATGCTCGCCGATGGTTTAACCGTGCTGACATTTGCCATATCCAAGGGAGGCTTTTCATCGAAAGTGAACCACGGCATTTCCGCATGAGTAAGATGGCGCGCTTCAAAGGAAGTCTTGTCCATCTGCTCCACATCTTCGATCAGCGCACCATTTTTCACCCACGCTGCATAAAACATGCCGCGCCGAGCGTCACCACAGAGCATAAATTCATCGGGCAAATCACTAACTGCTGGAGCCAACACGGAAGGAAGCCCAACCACCGGCACACGAGAAGACCAAGCGAGTCCCTGCACCGCAGCAATACCTATGCGCACTCCAGTGTAAGAGCCTGGACCAGTACCCACAACAATAAGACTTGGCCGATGATTACAAATGACGAGCGCCTCTCGCAACGGAGCGAACAATTGAGAATTATGCGAGCGATGAGAACTAAAGCTCTCCTCAAATAAAGTCACGCCACTCTCAACAACGGCTACTTGTCCGTGAGCGGTTGAGGTGTCGATGGCGAGAATAAATTGAGACATGCAATTTTCCATTAGCACGAAGCGCTGCTCTCCGCCACCACGCGTGTGCCATCAGGAAGAATATCAAAGCGAAACCAACGGGTGTTTAAAGGTAGAAGATCTGGGAAACGATCCGCCCACTCCACAATAATAACACCTCCCGCATCAAGGTAATCATCCCAACCAATGCCAATAACCTCTGCGGATGTTTTAAGACGATAAAAGTCAAAATGGAACGCCGGTAGTCGACCGCCGCGGTATTCATGGACGAGGGTGAAAGTAGGGCTGCTCACATTTTCGGAACATTCCAACCCGGAGATGATGCCTTTGGTGGCATGAGTTTTACCCGCACCAAGATTACCTACAAGAGCGATGATATCGCCTGACTGAAGTCGTGAGGCAAGCTGGCATCCCCATGACATGGTGTCTTCCACTGAGTTCAACTTCATCATAACCTCGATTTAAAATGTTCCCAACCTCCTCGTTTAAACTGGGGTATTTTACCCTGACTCTTTTTCACAAACCGCCCAATACAAGTTAAGGGAAGGTTCGGAAACTTGTGTTTCCATGCAATTTGCAAGCGCTTCCCATCATCTGCACTGACAGAGAAAAGTAACTCGTAGTCCTCTCCATCACTCCATGCCTGTTGCTGTGTGCACCCCTTACTCACCGGCAGAGATTCCTCTTCGATAACAAAGCCCAGACCAGAAGCGTCCGCTAGACGAGGCAAATCTTTTCCAAGTCCATCACTCAGATCCATCATCGCATGAACAAAAGGACGGGCACTAAGCCATTGTGCTTCCTTCAGTCGAGGTTCGAATTTAAGATGCTTACCACGAATCGAGCCCCCAAGTTTACCTGTAACAAAGATGGCGTCACCGACTTTAGCTTTTGTGCGTCGTAAACAACGTTTGATATTCACCTTTCCCATCATGCTAACGGAGACAATAACAAGTGGTCCTGTGGATGTTTCCCCTCCTACAATACTGATGCCGTATCGTTCAGCACAACGACGCAACCCTGAATAAAGTTGCTCCACCTTAATCACCTCAAAATCACTCGGTAAAATCAGGGTAATCATTGCATGCAGAGGCACGCCTCCCATCGCTGCTATATCACTAACAACTCGCGCCATGGCTTTCCATCCGATTTGATCAAATGGGGTGTTGGGAAAGAAATGTACGCCTTCCACAACGCAGTCTGTTTTCAGTAAGACATGCCATATTTTCCCACAGGGTTTCACAATGGCGCAGTCGTCTCCAGCGCCAGCAACAACATCCCGGTTCGTTGGCAGCTTACTGGTGATCATTGCAACCAGCGCATCCTCGCCAACTTCAAAAAGTTTTTCAGAGCGAGCAATTTTCATTTTAGAATCATCATGGCGCCAATGTTGAAGGCGTTAAAAATAGCATGCATGAAGATAGGCACGAGAAGACACCCCGTTGCCTCATAGGCAATAGCCAATCCAATCGCAAGCGTGAACAAAGGGAAAAGGCTACCAACATGCTGATGCACAGCGGCGAAAAAGAGCGCTGTGAAAAAAGTCGAAAACCAACGATCCGTGAAGCGCTTGATCACTCCGTAAAGAAAGCCGCGGAAGATGATCTCCTCAGTCAATGGAGCGATAATCACTGCCGTAAATCCTAGTAAAAGTTTATAGGTGAGACTTCCTGATGCTCGAAAAGTTTCTACTGTCTTCTGCGCGCTTTCATCGATTGCGGCATCTCCGAAGGCGTATTCCTTCAACAAAGAAATGATCACCACCATCATCACCCAAACTGCAATAAAAGACAAAGCGGCGATCCCAAGGGCGACGGGCACAGGCAGACTCCGCAGACCAAACATTTCTGCAGGATCCATATCACGATAGATGCGCATATAAAGTATCAGAAGAATGCCGAAAAACATCAGCATTGAGACACCAGCAATCAGCTCGATGGCGGGGGAAAGCGATCCCGTTGATGTCTTATCAATACTTTCAGGCGCACCAATCTGAAGCGAGCTCCACCCAAAGAGCACTATCACCCCCAAAGCCACAAACGCATCTTGGAGTCCATAGGGCCTAGTAAGAACATTGCCCTCTAAATTCCAGCTCTCAGCTGTTTGAGAACGAATAACTGCATAAACGATTACCCCCACCAGCAAGATCAGTCCTGAGAATATAAATACATCATGTAAAACACCGAGGGTTGCTGCGGGATTCATGGCGGTTGCGGATGACTTGTTACCTGAACCATCACGGCACCATGTATGCCGGAAGGAGATACGCCTTACCGGGCTCCAAACGCGGCAGAAGGCGATCGCTAACATCGATCTTTAACGATCCTTGAGATGCCGCAGACTGGGTAAATGCTCCGAAAAAATCTGCAAGAGAATGCTCATGGACATATTTCACGACCATGGCGTCAGGTGCGCCACCGAGCTGACGAGCCAGAGCATAGGCATCCTCAATATAACCAAGTTGATCTACCAGCTTTTTCTCTAAAGCCTGTTTCCCTGTAAACACTCTACCATCAGCGATGCCATCCTTAAGTGTCTCTTTGCTTAATTTTCTAGCATCGGCAACGATGCCGAGAAATTTGTCATACATCTGGGTTACTAATTCCTGCACATAGGCTTTTTCATCATCACGCATATCTCGAGCTCCATTCAACGAATCTTTAAAGGCACCACTAGTAAAGGTGACAGATTGGAGACCCACTTTGTCCATGGTTAGACGATAGTTCATCGTCTGAATAATTACTCCGATACTACCGGTAAGAGTAGTCTCGTTAGCGACAATTTTAGTGGCGCCACAACTCAAATAATATCCACCTGAGGCAGCCATGGAATCCATGTAAACTACGACCGGTTTCTTTTTAGCCGCCTCTTGCACCGCATGATACAGGGTGTCAGATGCAGTCACCTCACCTCCGGGAGAGTTCACTCGCAGGACGATAGCTTTTACATTCTTATCCTCCAATGCTTGCTCCAATGCTCGCTTGATGGCTCCAACATCCATACCGGCACCAGAAAGCATTCCATCCGACGTAGAACTAGAAATCACCCCTTCAAGGTCGATCTGTGCAATTTTGTCCTCAGAATCATGACTAGCTTGTTCCTCAATACGCTCACCAAATTTCTCCTTCGGATGAGCTAGGCTCATCACATTACCAGCATCACCAAGCCCCATCAATGAAGCAAACTGGAGAAGATTGACAACCACACTAACTAGCAGGGTTGTCGTCAAAAAAATAAGCAGGCAACCTAAACTTTTGTTTTTCATGAGGCTGATTCTAATCGCGGTGTTTGAGAATGCAACGAACGACGCGAGATGGAATGATCAACCTTGCTTAATTAACTAGCCCCTTAAAACGCAAGCGCCTTCATATCTTCGAAGGCTGCCCCAAAATAGTTTAGCGAATCACCTGCCGTAAGCGATTCTTGGGAATGCTGACCATGACACGTGGCCAATTCCGAGGCTCGCCCACTCAACCAAGCCCCCATACAGGCGGCATCATAAAGCTCAACGCGTTGGGCTGCGAGCGCTGTGCAAAGCCCAGTCAACACATCGCCCATGCCTCCAGTGGCCATGCCAGGATGCCCCGTGGCATTATACGACACAGAATGATCAAAGGCGGTGATGACGGTGCGGGCTCCCTTGAGAAGTAATACGGTATTTGGATACCTCGTTGTAAAATTCACCGCTTGTTCACGCCTGGATAATTTTGACCACTCAGGTGTTTGTTGTGTCAACCGAGCCATCTCACCGGGATGCGGAGTGAGTAATTTGGGTGTTTGATTTGAAAGTAATCTTTCAAGTCCGCTACGAGCCAGCATGGTGAGAGCATCGGCATCTATGACCATAGGTATTTTACTCGAATAGATAAGCTGAAGCACTTCCGCTTCATGCGCAAAACCCAATCCCGAACCAATGGCGAGAGCATCGAGCGGATCATGAAGAACCTCATGATAATCTTTTACGACCTTTACCATCACTGAGTTCGGAACTTGCGTAGCAACCAATGAATAGATGTCTTCTTTAACATAGAGTGTAATAAGCCCCGCTCCACCGCGCAACGCCCCCGTGGCACAAAGTATCGCGGCCCCAAGATACCCCTGTGAACCCGCAATAATACCGACACGCCCCGCCAGTCCTTTATGAAATTCAAATGAACGTCTTGGCAAAGATGGCAACAAAAGTTGTGATGTGAGAACTAGATCTGTATTGCAGGACTCCGGCACAAGCAGATCACGTAATGCAACGATAGCGAGACGCCCGACCACGGATGTCGCCGCATCAGCAAGCAAAGCCGTCTTGGCGTAAGCAATGGTGATAGTGAGGTCTGCCTGCACACAAGGTTCGTGTGGATATCCTTGCTCTGGGTCAAGCCCCGATGGCAAATCAAGCGCCACGATGAATGCGTGCCTGAAACGACGTAGATGGTTGATCTCAACAACCGCTGCTGCCAATGCTCCCTGCAAGGGCACTCTAGCGCCAATGCCGACGATCCCATCCATGATAACGATCTTCCCCGTCAACCCTGTGAGCATGTCGGACGAATCTAAAATAATAACTTTATCTTCCAGATCACACCAATATCCGGCAGGCAATACCTTGAAGTTTTCTACTTCACTGGTGAGTCGCACATATATTTCCCAGCCTTTGGCGTGAAGGTGTTTGGCTGCAACAAGTGCATCTCCCGCATTGTTACCGCACCCAAGATAGAGCACAAGATGACCCGGTTGAGGAAAAAACTGCTGAAGCACTCTGGCGATACCAAAACCGGCTTCTTCCATCAATTTCTCGGCAGTAATACCCCTAGCAATGGCTTCCGCCTCTACGCTCTGCATCTGGCGACAGGTCAGCACCATGTTGTTATTGATTAATATTAACGGGCTTTGCGATATGCCAAAATACCTTTGGCAATGCCTTCCGCAATTTTTTCGCGATAAGCACCACTCATCATGCCGGATCGCTCACTGCTATTGCTGACAAAACCGCACTCGACTAACACCGCAGGATTACGGGTCGTGTTTTTGATAACATGAAAATTCGCGTGTTTAACCCCACGATTAGTCATGCGCGTGTCTTGAATCATGTATGCCTGAATATAAGCTGCTAATTGATAGCTTTTGTCATGGCAATAATAGGTTTCCAAGCCATGGCCTGAACTTCCTCGGCTATAGTTGTAGTGAATACTGACAAAAATAGCATTGCCATATCTATTGCCCACTGTAGCCCTGCCCGGCAGTGGAATAAATACATCAGAACTCCGCGTCATCACGACCTTAAGCCCCTTTGCTGCCAGCAATTGTTCCACTCGGCGCGCAGTATCCAATGCCATGTGCTTTTCAAAAACATACCCCACGGCAGCACCGCGATCATGACCTCCGTGACCAGGGTCGATGACTACAGTGTCAAATGCCTGCGTTTCAGGGGTCGCAAAAAAAACGCAAAATAAGATGCTTCCATATTTCAAGCAAGCATGAAGAGTCGATCTACTGCTTATGCTTTTGACAAGCGATAACTGTGCAATACTGGATGGCTTTTCGGTCAAGATAAACAAACTAAAATGTGGCTTCCTTTGATTCGGAAGTAACTAGGCGTTTACGCAAGCGAAGGTCAAGTTTTTTAAGCCCTGTTCGGACACATAAAAATGCCGCAGAAGGATGAGTTCTGCGGCACTTTCAAACTAATGGACCTTTTTATTTTTCAAGGATATCAAGGACCGTCAATGGTGTGGATTGCATCGTGAACGGATTTAAGCCCCCCGTACCCACAGGCCTGAGGTTAACAGATGATCCCCGAGCGGATGTACATGGTAGAGTTGCCACGCTACTGTCGTTCATGCCGACAATTACTTTGCCACTACTCCACGTTCTTCCTCTTATTGATTGCCCAGTGGCATCCGCATTCCATGCAGGGTCTGCACCTGAGGACACGGAGTTTTCAAACACCAAGGGAACATTTC
>VFKY01000320.1 GCA_009885275.1 Verrucomicrobiota bacterium
CTTATTACCACTGCGTCTCCCGCGTCGTTGATCGTCGCTTCGCACTGGGGGACGAGGAAAAACAACAGTTCCTCCACTTCATGCGCCTGTATGAGAAGTTCTGTCAGGTCCGGGTGGTCTCCTATTGCTTGATGTCGAACCATTTCCATTTGCTCGTGGAAGTGCCCGCGAAACCAGAAGTCCCGATGAGCGAAGAGAATCTCATCAAGCATATTGGGAGTTGCCACGGGAAGCTACGCGCGCAGATGATTGCCGAGGAAGTACGGCAATACCGCGCCGTGGGAGCACACGAAGCGGCTCAGCGCGTGCTCGATAGCTATTGGGTGAGGATGCACGACCTGAGCCAATTCATGAAGACTTTGAAGCAACGCTTCACTCAGTGGTTCAACAAGAAGCACGCTCGCCGTGGGACACTATGGGAAGATCGGTATCGGAGCACCCTGGTACAAGGAGAAGCCAACGCCCTGACGATGGTGTCGAGCTACATCGACCTTAATCCTGTGCGAGCCGGACTGGTCACGGACCCCAAGGACTATCACTGGAGCAGTTACGGAGCGGCGGTGGCAGGCGTGAAGATGGCGATCAAGGGGATTGAGACGGTGATAGCGCATGTGGGTCAAGTATCAGCGAAGGGAATGAAAGCGATGGGGCTCTACCGAGTGGCGATGTATGGCACGGCGGACATCGGAGACGAGCATGTGCAAAGGCTGAAGCGAGAGGCGACAGCCGCGCAAGGCACGAGATACCGACGAGGGATGGCGAGTGCTGAGATTGAGAAGGAGAGAGCACGAGCTGGTCAACTGACTCGATGGGAGATGCTGCATTGTCGCGTGAGATACTTTACGGCCGGAGCGGTGATTGGGAGTCGAGCGTATGTGGATGCGGTGTTTGAGAGTCAGCGCCATCGCTTTGGGGGAACGCGAACGGATGGCGCAAGACCGATGAAGGGCGCAGACTTTGGGGGCTTGTGTGCGCTGAGGGATTTGAGATCGAAGGTGCTGGGGTGAGGCACCTTTATGATGGTTTTTTAGAGCAGTAAGGGCGACCTTAGTTGTAAATGCAGTCTTGCCTTTCAGGGTGGCAATAGATTTAATGCATTGTCGCAAACTATACTGTCATGATCTTTTCATTTTCGCTACGCACGACGATTTTTATGGTCTTGATGACTTTGTCATATGACCTGAACGCCCAGAGTCAAAAGGAGTATCGTCTCAAGCTTGATCTTGATCCTTTGCTGTCGATGGCTGAGTTATGGAAGCTAACTCCTGAGGCGGTGGCTGCGAAGTTTCCGGCAGCGGAGTTTAAGTCGAATCCCTATTTTCAGGTGGATGAGAAACAGCGACTTGTGTTCAGTCACAAACCGTTCACCAATGTTACCATCGACATGTCGATGTTTGGTGGAAGGGTGCCGGTCGACAAATTATTGCTGGATATCAGCAATGGCACCGTCAGTAAAATGCAGGTGATGATTGGGGCAGCTGTAGGCAGGGATACACTCTCTACGGAGGAGATGAAAACATTTCGTAGTATCTGTGAAAGCGCGCTTAATGCCCTGATTACTGTTAGAGCAGAACCGGCTGGGGTGTTCTTTGGCAATAAATCAGACGGTGCCTCTCATGCTAGTATTTGGAAGGGGAGTTCTGCCGTTGTTTCATTGGATTCAAGTGATGCAAGTCAGTGGCTTAGTTTTATCATGGCTCCGCCTACTACTGATGTTAGCACTTTGATGACGCGATCAGAACGACAGGGGCAGGCTGGCAACGGTGATTTGTTCCTTAATCTTGACGTGTTTTTGACCTCGCCAGATCTATGGGTGTTGACTCCAGAAAAGTTGGAGCAGACATTTATGATGAGTGGCTACAAGGAGACGCCTTATTTTAAATGGCTTACCGCGGATAAAACCAGTGCCCGCTTTGCGCGTAAACCCTATAGCAACATTAGCATTGATCTCACTGTATTTGGCGGTGCGGTGCCGGTTGATGAAATGGTCATGGACTTCAAGGATGGTAAGGCTTCCCAAATCTACGCTTCACTCTACAACCGTGGTGATAGTGGTGATATTACAAAAGTAGAATTTGATGCCCGTTTCAAACGCTCTGGTCAGTCCTTGTCACAGATGCTTGGTGTAAAACCACTTGAACGACAAGCAACGCTGCAGACGGCTGTGAAAACGAGAGGTTGGCTTTGGTCGGCGCCAAAAACCCTAGCCTTATTGGAATACAATGCGGATGCGATGGAGAAAAGCGGTGGAGCTGAGTTCATGCGACTTAAGATCACGCCCCTCAGTGGTAAGGATCAGTTGCTAAATATTGCAGCTATTGGTCAGACTACGACAACCTTGAGTCGTTCCGACTTGCCGAAATTTGTTCGCAAAGAAGCAAATGGAGATGTTTATGTCAGCGGCATTCCCATGGTCGATCAAGGGGATAAAGGCTATTGTGTGGTAGCTTCGTGTCAGCGTCTCTTCGGTTATTTACATATTCCATGTGACCAGCATGAGATTGCGGAGATCGCAGGGAGTGATGCTGGGCGTGGCACAAGTATTGGAGCCTTTGCAGTCGCATTGGACAAGATAGACAACAAATTTAAAGTTCGTTTCAAGCCCTTGCTGATGAAGTCACCTAACAGTCCGAGTCCTGATCGGAATGCCCGTCCGGATCGTTTTGCGGCAATGGTTCAAGAGAATATCGACAAAGGAGTTCCTCTGTTGTGGTCATTACAGCTTGGGCTCTATCCAGAAGTTCCGCCCATTGCCTTGCAGGCATCAGGAGGTCATATGCGATTGATTGTTGGTTATAATGTCGCACAACAGGAGTTGCTCTTTAGCGACTCATGGGGCGCTGGCCATGAATTAAAGCGTATTAAGTTAACCAACGCTTTGAGTGCCACTTATGGCGTCTTTCTTCTGGAGCCGAAGGCTCGGTGATCAGGTCGTTTTCTTGGCAGTGAGAAACGTCTGGTAATCACGGATGTAGTCGTCCGGATCGTAGTAGTCTGAAGCGAAAACCATGAGGGTTGAATCGGGTGTGTGCTTGTATTCCGTTGCCCAGATCATGGCGGGCACATGCACGCCGAATGAGGGGCGGTCGAGTAAAAACTCCTCACGGTGGGTTCCATCATCCACTACCACGGCGCATGATCCTCGGACGCAGACAAGAAATTGCTCGCATTTAATGTGGGCGTGTTCCCCTCGTAATTTCGCACTAGGCACGTCGAAGGTGATGAAGTAGCGCTTGGGGCTGAAAGGCAACGTGCGTTCAAATTCACCCACGGTGAGATTGCCTCTGGGGTCGCTGATAAAGGGGAGATGGTAGGCACGGACGCCGCGCACTTTTGATTCGATGATATGCGATTGCGATGATGACGCGCTCGTTTTTGCCACCGAGCTTTCAGCGGTGTTGGCGAATCCCACGACCTGCGCTGGGTTGCCAGAAACAATGGCGTGAGGTTGCACCGATTGAGTGACGACAGCTCCGGCATCGACGATGGCATGTTCACCAATCGTCACCCCGGGACAGAGCGTAGCGTTGGCGCCGATACTACAATGATGACGCAACAATATGGACGAGCCAGAGGAATGCGAGGCATCACGAATCACTCGAGATCTGGCAAAGGTGGCATTAGTTCCAACATAGACGTCATCCTCGATCAACAGACCGGAGCAGAGATGCGTGCTTCCTTCTAGGACAACGCGATTTCCGATGTTCACTCCAGAGTCGATCATGGTGCGGCTGCCGATGATGCAATCAGTTCCAATGGTCACGTCTTTAGCGATTTGAACAAAGGATTCAATACGAGTGTTTTTACCCACTTGATCACTGTGGCATGAAGAGGTGGCATCAAGATTGGCAGTGGAATGGCTCATGATTTTGATGGGGATTTTAGCACCTTACGCACTAGGGATTGAGGTTTCCCTGAAACCGTCATGTAAGCACGTCCAACGTATTCACCAATGACGCCCAGCATCATCAGTTGACCGCCTGAAAATATGGAAATGGCAGCCATGAGTGAACTCCAACCTGGCGAGTCGCGGTTATAGAGAAGGTGCTCGATAAGAACAACCACAAGCATGAGTAAACCGATGCCGCAGAGCAAAGTCCCCATCACACTGGCAAGACGGAGCGGCATAATGCTGAAATTGAAGAACATGTTCATCCACAGTCGCACGAGTTTGCGCAGGGTATATCCACTGGCACCATCGCAACGTTCTTCGTGAGCCACCAATAGCCGCTCAATGCGATTGGTCGCACCGAGAATAAGCCCGTCAATGTATGGGTACGGACCATGATACTGAATGATGCGGTCAATCAGATCACGACTGTGAGCGCGAAAGCTGCATAAGTAGAGATCTTTAGGCTTGTCGAGCAACCAAGTCGCAATAGTGCTTGTGAGCTGGCTCCCGAGATTACGGAACCAGTGATGTTTCTTTTCATCGTAGTAGGCGTAGACCACGTCGGCATTCGTTTTGCGAATGTGTTCCAGCAGTTTTAGCGCTTCACTGATGGGGTTTTGTAGGTCGTCATCAAGATTTATGACATACTGTCCTTGTGTGTGGCGAAAGCCCTCCATCACGGCGGCATGTTCCCCGAAGTTTTTGGCCATATCGACAAAGGTCACAGGGATTGGCATATCGACGATCAGTGCGGGCACGCGATCTCCGGTGCCGTCAGGGCTGGCATCATTGACGAGGATAAGCTCGTATCCACCTTCGATAGAAAGGCCTCGAAAGGAATCCAAGAGCTTCAGCAATGAGTTGCCCGTATTGTAAAGGGGCACGACAAAACTTACCAGAGGCTTGGATGTGAGTTCAGGCATGGGATGAATGGTCAGGAAGCTTTTTTTCTAGCCACCGCAAAAACCGAAGTGCCAAAGGGCAGATGGAGAAGGCGACAGAGAGTTATGTCCATCTTTGTTAATAGGGCAAGTGTCTGATTGATAAACGCAGGGAGATGAGTGAGGTCGGATTTCGGCTCATCTCTGGTACTTCCTTGAAGAGAGGGACTCAACATTCGCCAGATCATGATGGGGAGAAAAAGCCATGCGTTCCAGTAATGAAGTTGTTGGATCGCGAAACCGTGTTTTGAGAGTAATTCACGTAATTGATCTTTGGTATAACGACGGGCACCATCCACTGCGATATCGTGATTACCGGAGAGAAAATCGAAAGCAGGTAGATTTAAGATCAAGACACCATTGGGCATGAGAACACGAGCAAGCTCCGCCATGGCTTTGGTTTCATCAACAGCCTTATGATAGAGGACATCGAGACAGACAACGGCATTGAAGCTCGAATCAGCAGAGGGGATGGCATCTATACTGGATTGAACAAGGTGATCAAAGCCACGTTTTTTCGTGTGTGCTAGTGCCAGAGGTGAGAAATCCAGTCCATGCAGTTCCCATTTTGAGTCGGCTTCCCTGAGGTGGTGGAGCATGCCGCCTGTGCCACAGCCTGCATCTAAAATAGACACACTTTTTTGTTCACCAAGGTATTTTCTTAAGGTAGTAACGACATGATTGCGAAGCGCGAGGTACCACCAGTAGGTGTCTTCTACTTGCCGCATGGTGTCGTACTCGCAGTCTTGCATGGGTGATTTTTAAGAAGCTTAAATCTCAAACTCACGAATGACCGCACAGGTGAATCGAATCGCTTCTTCACTGAGGTATGGTTGCAAAGGAAGGGTAAGAATTTCCTTAACTAGCGCGTCGGTGTTGGGAAGTGCAGGCGATTGTTTCGTGATGTGATAATAGCCTGGTTGTTGATGGATCGCGGCTGGATAATGCAAGGCTGCGGGGACACCGTGTCCAAGAAGATGTTTCATCAAAGCATCACGTTTGGAGCATCTCACCACATAGAGATGGTAGGCGTGCTCACAGCCTGATTTACAGGTGGGAGGCATCACTATCGAGCTACCGTTTAGGAGTTCATTATAAAGTGTGGCGAGCTTGCGACGTTGGAGGATACTCCTCGAAAGTGACTGTAACTTTACTCGAAGTATAGCAGCTTGCAGTTCATCAAGGCGGCTGTTCACTCCCTCGCAAGCACTGATGTAGCGATCTTTCCAGCCATATTGCCGGATGATATTCATACGATTCGCGAGTTCATCATCATTGGTGGTGATGCCTCCGCCATCGCCGATGGCGCCTAGATTCTTGGTGGGATAAAAACTGAAGGCCGCGGCACGTCCAATAGAGCCAACGGGCTTGCTTTGAAAGGTGGCACCATGCGCTTGAGCGCAGTCTTCCAATAAAATGACGCCATGCTTGTCAGCAACTGCTTGAAGTGAAGCTAGGTCACAGGAATGACCATAAATATGAACTGCGAGAACGGCCTTCACATTCACTCCAAGAGGTGAAGAGAGTAGAGATTCGAGTGCGTGGGGACAGATCGTGCGACTTTCTAGATCGATATCTACAAAAACAGGGGTAGCACCTGCTCGAGCGATGGCGGATGCGCTGGCCACGGCGGTGTGAGAAGGGAGTGCAACCTTGCAGTTCGGCCCTATATCCAATGCTCGGAGAATGACCTCGATGGCATCGGTTCCGTTGGCGACACCGATGCAATGTTTGGTCTGTGTATAGGTAGCAAATTCTTTTTCAAAGGCCGCGACTTCATTTCCAAGGATATAGTGTCCATGTTCCAAAGCTCTGGCGAGGCTGTCATCAATTGCTTGTTTATGGTTTCGGTAATCTTCCAGTGGGTAAGCACTGAAAACTGGAGAAGTAGATAGCGACATGTGTTTTGCTAGGACTAGGTTCGATTGATTACTATTGCGCCATTCAAGGGGTAAAAAATACCTTTGATAGCATCGAAGACATAAGCACGAAAGGTGACGTTTCCCTTGGGCAATGTTTTACGAAATAGAGTGAGAGGGGTGTCACTGAAGGCACAGTTTTCCTTGCCTGTCAGGGGTTTGTAGGCCCAGCCGATACGATCTTCGAAAGCTCGTGTTTTCATTTTGGCGGCAAGCTTTGCCTCTCGGATTTGGTACGAAGCAATCCCGAGCCAACGTTCTGGTTCACCATCAGCAGCATATGAAATAACGACAGCGTCTGCAGCATCTTTTGAATCCCGATTAACCGCCCAGCCTTTAAGAGATACGCCGTTTTCTTCAGTTTTGCCCTCTTTTATGAGGCCGTCATAGGGATGTTTGGTGACGATATGGGATTGAGAGACTAGATCGCTTTTGATAGAAGAGACATTGAGCAATCCGAGTTTATCCAATTGATCGAGTGACGGAACAATGCGGTCATTTCCTCCCGGAATGACCGCATCTAGCCATACAGGTTCTATGGCAGCGTGTCGCAACGCTGCCGCTGCAGTGAGAGATTGATTGCGCATGGAGTCACGTTTTGCATCACGCCAGCCCTGCTCGGCCCCGATGACGCAACCCCAGAGCATGACGGCAATATAGATACGTCTTAATGAGGTAACAACCCTGCCATTCATCATGAAGAGCAATCCAAGCAAGCCGAGGTGATACCATATGGTGAATGAGACATAGCGCCCCTGAAACGGACTGGATAGCCCATTGTCTGTTCTCGCCAATCCAATGGCCGCTGCGTTGGCAGCCCCTAACAAGAGAAAACATATCCACGGAGAAGCATTTCTCCATGAGA
Organism: Verrucomicrobiota bacterium; assembly: GCA_009885275.1. Classification (GTDB taxonomy): domain Bacteria; phylum Verrucomicrobiota; class Verrucomicrobiia; order Verrucomicrobiales; family Verrucomicrobiaceae; genus Verrucomicrobium. Next base: position 7,618 of record VFKY01000320.1, read on the forward strand.
TAGTAGATCGTTGCCGCCAGAAATGAATGATGATGCCAGTAAAAAGTAATAAAGTGAAAGCACCGATCCATAGGGATGCCGTATTTTGGATGTTGTATCTTCCTTCACGATCTTGAACCAACCAGCATTCAGCAAAAGGGGCACCGAGCAATTGGAGGAAAAAACATAAGCCTCGCAGTGGATGCGTAAGGGCATTTTGCAAAAGACTGGTGTTGCTGTCCGACATCTGTTTGGGCCAGTCGACGAGGAACCACCAGAGAGTGATAATAAAAGCAATGAGCCATACAGAAAGAGCCGGCAGGATACTTCTGGGGCGCCATTGATGTTTTGTGCATTCGAATACCAATAGAACGGTGCCAATCATCCACGCTGCCCAGCCGTTGATATAGGACATTGCAGCTAAGGAGGCGCAGAGTGCTCCAATTAGAGTTTTATTAAGCAGTGACCACTCGGTATGAAATGCAGCGACAACACCCACAGTGGCTGTCACGACCATCGCGTAGCATATCTGAATACCCCATGTCCAGTTCATCCACTGCATTGGGGATAAGATCAGCATCATGCTCAAGCAACCGAGCAGCCAGTTCTTGAGAGGGGAGCCAGAGTTTTTTCGCCACAACTGTAACACGATGGCACAGGCGATTATGGCTATAAACACACACACCATCGACTCCACGCCGAGATTCCAGTGGGTGAGTTTAATAATGAGATAATGGAGCAACTTAGGCACATCATGCCTGCTGTCATTTCCCGGGGAATGAATAAAATCCCACCAAGAGCCACCATTGGCGTGTTCAAAATAGGGAATTGTAATCACGCCCCAGTGATCGGCTCTTGGCACAGGGCAAGTCAAATGAACCGCCATGAGGATGGGAATGACGGCAAAGGCGAGTGGCGTGAGCCAGAGCCAGCGTGAAGTCTTCAGTCGTAGATGAAGTTGTTGCAGATTAAAACCCAGTATTTTTTGATCGTCCATGCGCAATAGATTCCAGAACAGAATTCTTTAGAGAAATGATTACTTCCTTACCTGCCCAGAGCCGGTGACAAGGTATTTGTAACTGCAAAGCTCTGCCAGACCCATGGGTCCACGGGCGTGAAGCTTATCAGTACTAATGCCAATCTCTGCGCCAAAGCCAAACTCTCCTCCGTCATTGAAACGAGTGCTGGCATTCCACAAGACTACGGCACTGTCCGTTTCATGCATGAAGCGCTGGGCAATCTCTGCATTTTCTGTCACGACAGTGTCAGTGTGATGAGAGCCATAATGATTGATGTGAGAAATAGCTTCATCCAACCCTGAAACTGTTTTTACTGAGAGAATGAGATCGAGATACTCTGTGGTCCAATCTTCCTCCGTAGCATTTTTTGCACCAGGCCAGTGCTCGACGACTTCCGTATCGCCACGAATTTCGACACCGCGGGGCTTGATGCGCTCGGCCAGATAAGGGTAAAAACCTGCGGCTATCTCGCGATCCACTAATACAGTCTCTAAGGCGTTACAGACTCCAGGTTTCTGGCATTTACTGTTGATGATGATATCGGCAGCCATTTCAAAGTCTGCTGTATGATGAATGTAAGCATGGCAAACACCATCATAGTGTTTGATCACGGGCATACGGGCGACACTGACTACGCGCTCGATCAACCCCTTGCCTCCACGTGGAATAATGAGATCGAGGTATTGATCCATTTGGGCCATGTGATCGACGCTTTCACGATCGGTGAATGGAATAAGCTGAATGCTATTGGCTGGAAGTCCTGCGTTTTCACCTCCTTTTTGGAGTGCGGCAGCCAGAGCAGTATTGGAGTGAATAGCCTCGGAACCACCTCTTAAGATAGTGGCGTTCCCTGTTTTGAAGCATAGCACGGCGGCGTCACTGGTAACGTTTGGACGTGATTCATAGATGATACCGATGACCCCAATGGGCACTCGAATTTTTTGCATATGTAATCCATTAGGCTGTGTCCAGTCCGCTAGAACTTCGCCAACAGGGTCAGGTAGTTTTGCCACATCTTCTATGGCTGAGGCTATCTCTTCAAGTGACTGAGAGGTAATACGCAGCCTGTCCACCATTGGTTTGCTTAAACCTTTGCTAATGGCTTGGTCGACATCTTTTTCATTGGCGGAAAGTATGGTCTTCTCTGCATGGCGTACCTCTGTGGCCATTCCATTCAGAATGTCGTTTTTCTGAGGGGATGTGAGTTTAACTAACTCACGAGAAGCGGCTCGGGCGTGTCGCCCCATTTCAAGAATTTTGTTCTTTAAGTCAGACATGGCTGAATTTTACACCTTGGTTTTTACGGGAAAGCGAGTCCCGACTCCCGTCCCATCGACGAGGTCGGCAAGTTGAGCGGTATTTCTGCCGGAGGCGATGAGGCATTCCACGCCACCATCTACGGCTTCGGCCACGGCGCGGAGTTTTGACCCCATGCCGCCCACGGAGAGGCTTCCTTTTACTTCCTGAGCTAAGTGTAATACCGCGCTGACATCCTGAACTTCCGAAATGATATTTACCTCTCCGTCTTCTTTGATATCCATTAATCCAGGCACGCTGGTGAGTAGGACAAGTAAGTCAGCAGACCAGAGGATGGCGACACGCGCAGAAAGATGGTCGTTGTCTCCAAATCGTAGCTCTTCGACGGCGACAGAATCATTTTCATTAATGACGGGAACGATGTTTGGGCTTTCTAGAAGTTTGATGAGCGTGGATTTCACCCGTTCCGCGCGCTCTTTACTTTCGAGATCAGCGTGAGTTAGAAGGAGTTGTGCAACATGTAACCCGTGGCCACGCAAGAAGCTCTGGTAAGCATGCATGAGATTGGACTGACCTACTGCCGCGCAAGCTTGTAGGGTGATCACATCAATAGGGCGCTCCTTGAACCCAAAAGGCTTTAAGCCTGAAGCTACGGCCCCACTGGTAACAACTACCACTTCGTGACCACGACGCTTCAGTTCTGCGATAGCTTGCACGAGTTTGCAGAGTTGATCGTCATCCATTTCAGCACGATCTGTGCGTGTGAGGATGCCGCTTCCGAACTTTAAGATGACTCGTTTTCCGCTCATACCATGTATTTAATATTTGATGTCATACATGGCGGAGAGCATGACTATTTGCAAGTGGAGTGAATACAAGCATTGCGGTCAACTCGTCTCAAACCACCCCTTGTTTTTGGTTAAGATAAGCAAAGATTGAACGATTCATGAATTTTTCTCTCGCTTTGTGATGAATGCATGACTAAAAAACAGGCCTTTCCTAGAAAAATACCTTGCTCACACACTGTGGTTTCATGCACACTATCAATCGTTATACTTTGCTTCCCGGCTTTGTGCCTATGAGAACACTTTTAATCATCACTATACTTAGTCTCCCCACGGTATTTTTGCGTGGTCAGGCCGTCCCACCCGCTAAACCTGCTGTACCTGGAGCACCCGCAGTTCCTGCTGTACCTGGAGCGCCTGCTGTACCTGGAGCGCCTGCTGCCCCCGCTGCCCCAGCTGCGCCTGGGCCATTAAACTTAGAAGGGGAGATGGAAGCTCTTTTTAACGATGCGACAAAGTCTTTTCAGCAAGGTTTGTTTGATGTGGCCCTTTCGAAAATGGGAGCGATCCATGCGAAGACAAATAACAAGGACTATGAACTGCTCATGTTTTTGGAGGCCGCGTGCCATTACAATCTTAAGCAATATGATAAAGCGATCGAGTTCTTCGCTAAGTTTATCGCCACCTTTCCAACAAGTGCAAGCATCAACGATGCTAAGCTGAATCTCGGACAAGCCTACATGGACAAAGGTGAAGGTGAAAAAGCAGAGGCGTCACTTAAGGAGGCGGCATTGGTGCCAGCTTTGCGTGATAAGGCTGGAATGATGCTTGCCTATTATTATAAGAAAGCTGGCAATCTTGACGAGGCGGAGAATATCCTCACAGTAGTTATTTCTGGGTTGAATGGCGTTCCGACTCAAGAGCAGCAGCAGGCTATTCTCATGGCGGCGGAAATTTACGTTGGCAAAGGCGATACTGAAAAAGCGTCCGCCATGATGGATAAATTGAAATCAGGATCATCAGCAGATGAGAGCATTGTCCAGCTCAACATTCTTTCTCAGAAGGTTGGCGACGCCATGTTGGAGCAAAACCGCTACGGGGAGGCTCTGATAGCATATCAAAACATGCGTCGAAAAGCAGAGTTGATTCGCATTCAGAATGAGCGCGTCGCTAAGATTCAAACATGGCTCGGTCCGATCGCGGCGGGACAAAATATTGTGTTTATGGGGAGAAAGCTATCTTCGGAAGATGCTCAAGGTCTTCTTGAACTGAATAGAAAAATTCTTGAAGAGATTGAAGGTATTAAAGATTACGATGCTTCGATTTATTACCGCCTCGCTCAATGCTTCTACGAAATGAAGCGCTATTATGAGTCCATCTTGGCATTCAAGAGAATTTATGATGAACATCCAGAGTATGCAGATCGCGATCGCGTACTTTTCGGCATGATTGTTTGCAACGCTGCTCTGGAGCGCAATAATCGCGCCTACACACTTTGCGAGAAATACATGGAAGAGTTCGCCAGTGGCGCAAATATCGCGCAGGTGACGGATATGTTTGGCCTTTTGGCCTATCAGAGCGGTAACATTCAGGCTGCTATTGCAGCTTTCAAACGTGCTCTTACCTCAAAGGGTGCTGACAAACAACGGCTTAACTATCTCTTGGGCATTGTATTATTTGAAGCGCAGCATTTTGATGAATCTCGTCTTACTTTCCAAGCATTATTGTTGGATGATAAGAACTCGGTGTACAAGGATGACGCAGAATATCGCATCGCGCTCACTTACTTCTTCCAGAATAACTCAAAGGATGCTCAACGTAAGCTTAAAGATTACGTCGCAGGTAATTCCAAGGGAGCATACTTAGTGGATGCAAAATACCGCATTGCTTTCATTGAATTTCAACGTGCAAACACTGGACAAGGCGGAAGCAAGGCGGAAGCGCAATCTCAACTGGAGGCGTTGACTAGGGAGTCGCCCAACGATCAAAATATTGGCCAAGTTTGGTCACTATTGGGTGATATTTATGGTCAATTGGCGACAGAAGAGGGTAAGGGAGACTATATCGATAGGGCACTTGATGCTTACCGTGCCGCGGTAGATAAGGCAAAAACGCCAGATGTACGTGATTATGCTATTGACGCCTGTACCAATCTCATGATGGAGAAGGCCATGTGGTCTGCTTTAGCGGAAATGTGGACGAATTATTACGCTGTTGTTAAAGGGACGTCAGCCGAGTTGAAAGCAATTTATCAGATCGCCACTTCGAGACAGCGTCTGGCCAGTCAATTAAAGCAGGAAGGTCTTCTTAAAGAGTCAGAAGCGCAGACGCAGTCTGCCAGACAGCTTATAGCGCAAGCGGTGTTGCCATATCTTGGGAACCCTGGAAACGAGCAAGTTGAAGTGCTTATTCAACAGCTTGTTTCCATGATAGTGCCCAAAAAACGGAGTCGTGCCAAAAAAGACGATGCTGCCGTTGTTGATCCAAACAAGCCAGTGGAAGCTCCTGAGTTGACCACGGCTGAAGTTGAAGAGGTGTTTAAAAAGCTGCTTACGCCTGAAGGTGACACTCAAACGGTGAATGGCACTGCCGCGGCTCGTATGCTTTATGGACGCGCTCTGGTGGCTCGGTACATGAAAGATGTGGCCAAGTATGAAAATCTCATGGGAGTTATACCTGATGCCGCAACCACTGAAGAGCTTAGCCCACTGTTGCTTGCTCTATTAGGGGATATGTCGATTAAGAAAAACAACAAAGATAAAGCAGCGGAGTATTTTGGACTCCTTCGTGAGAAGTATCCAAATAGTGAGTTTGCCGACAAAGCGCCCGTAGGACTTGGTGAGCTTGAGTTCGAGAAAAAGGAATATACAAAGGCTCTTGAGCTCTTTAGTGAAGCTATTGAAAAGTATGCAGCAAGTTCCAGCATTCTTGACGCTACTCTTGGTAAGGCTAAATGTTTGCTAGCTTTGGCTACAATTTCCAAGAACCCGGTGGACATAAAGAAAGCCTATGATTTATACAAAAACATTGCGAGTACCGCAGAATGGCGCAGTGCAATCTCAGTCGCTTTTCTTGGGATGGGGCAAGCTGAAGACGCCAATAAAAAATTCAAGGAGGCTGTCGGTTTTTATCAACGTATCATTTTGGCTTACCGCAAGGACAAGCCAACCCTTGCGAAAGCGTATTTGCTCTGCGCTAAAGCATTTTTGAACCTTGGAGACAACGTGAGCGCAAAAACGGTTCTCCAAGAAATGTTGCGCACGGAAGGTCTTCAAACATTTCCTGAGTTCACTGAAGCTCAACAAGTTTTTGCCCGTACAAGCGGCTAACCCTCAAGAATCATGCCTCTCTTAAAAAACATATTTTACAGTCTTGTATTGATCGCTCTGGCTTCAATTGAAGCTCGCGCACAGATGATTATTTTGAAAGATAATCAACGTATTAATGGCGCTGAATTCACCGTCGCTGATGGTAAAATATCTCGGACCATCAAGCTTAGTAACGGAAAGGACGGGCAAGCTACTCTTTCCCTGACTGATATCGACAGAATGGACTGGCCTAACGTCAAGCAAGTTCAGGAAGCGGAGCTTCTTCGATCTCAGGGTAAGGTTAAAGAAGCGATTGAAATATTAGTTAAAGCACTGGATTTCTTTAAGCCGTTTAGAAATATCAAAGGAAGTCCTTATGCTGAAGTCGCTTTTGCTCATGTTGAAGCGTTAGATCAAGCGGGTGATTTTGACACTTTAATTCGAGTGCTGCCTGATGTGGAATTGATGAAGTGGACCGATGGTAAGAAATTAAAGCTTGGCATTATCAAGCTCAACATGGAGCGGCGCACATCGCAAGATCAAGACTCAGTTTTGGCAAAAGCGGAGTCATTGCTCCGCGATACAGATGACTCTGATATCAGTGCTCGTCTTTGGATTACGATAGGTGAAGTGCATTCTAAGAAAGACAGATGGGAAGATGCACTGATGGCCTATCTTCATGTTCCAGTTTTTTATGGCAGTCAGGCGACCTTGGTGCCTCAGGCGGAGTTAAATGCTGCTCGTAGCTTGTCCAAGATGGAGCGTTTCGCGGATGCTGTTGCAATGTATCAGAGAATTAGCGATACCTATAAAGGCTCTGGAATAGCTGAAACTGCAAAAAAGGAAATGACAGTTATTAATACGATGAAGAACAAGCCTGATGATGTTCCACAGGCTGCAAAGCCCAAAGATGCTAAGGACGCAAAAGACGACAAAAAAGACAAAGACCCCGCCAAAACAACAGAAACTAAATAATCGACACCATGCAAACTACGCTCAAATCAAATTCACGCTCTGGTCTTAAGTTTAAACTTGGACGCATGTTGCTTTGCGCCACACTCATCGGTGGCGGTATGCAAATGGTGACTCCATCTGTTTTCGCTCAAGCACCCGAACCGGCGCCAGCTGCTGAGGGGGCAGCGTCCACGACTAGGATTGTTAAGCACAAGTCCATGTTGGATAAATTGAAAGAAGGGGGTTGGGTTATGATTCCAATCGCCCTATTCTCAATTACCACTATCTGGCTGGTGACAGATTTGTGGATCCGGACTGGCATTAAAAAGATGGCACCTGATAGTCAGGTTGCAGCGATAAAGGATCTATTCCGCATGGGCGATTATGTTGGTGCTTATCAGTACGCAAAAAATAACCCCACACCTTTTGGTGACACAATCAGAGTTACCTTGAGTTTTATTGGTGATGGGCAGGAGGCAACTGAAGATGCAATGATGGGTGAATTAAACAAAGTAAACGCCTCCATTACGACAAGAATCAACTATCTCTCTGTTATCGGAGTATGCACACCGATGGTGGGACTTCTCGGAACGGTTACGGGTATGGTTAGCGCATTCGAGGTTCTTGGAGCATCTGGTATTGGTGATCCATCTGCTTTGGCTGGAGCCATTGGGGAGGTATTGATCGCTACGGCATCTGGTTTGGCAATCGCTATCCCTGCATTCATGTTTTTCTATATTTTGCGCAATAAACTCCAGGGAACCATTCATAAAGTTCAAGAGATTTGCGTGAGTCTGTTCCGCAAGATGCCTTACGACGATCTTAAAGATTGCCACGTTGGTGAAGA
>VFKY01000291.1 GCA_009885275.1 Verrucomicrobiota bacterium
AAACGTATCTCGTCCAGTGTCAGACGCGCATTTTAAATGACTCTTTTGTCATGGGGCTTCTTGACCGATGATATTCAAGCGTTTGCACATCATGCAGATCGTGCGTTAGTCGATCTTTAATCCTTCAATATATTGTTACATGTCTAAGTTTCTGCTCATCATCGGCCTTCTGATTTTCGCCTACGCCTGCCGCACTTTCAACAATCGGTACCTGGCCAAAGCTGGCTGGCTCACCGTATTGATTGCTTCTTATCTTAGCGGTTACTTCATCACCGACAGTCATGCGTGGGCGTGGTTTGGTCTATCTCTATGGTTTTTCTTTCCCTGGGTAGAGATTGTTGGGCGCGTACGCAAGCTCCGTTTTCCTCTGCGCAGTGTGGTAAAGCATCGCTTCCCACCTTCACGCGAGGTTTTTCCAGACCTTGACGAAATCACTACTGAAGTGGAAGAGGCTGGATTTGAAAAAGCGGATGACGCCGGATGGAAGTGGGAGGAAACTGATCACTTTGTTCGTATTTTTTATCATCAGGAGAAAAAATTACAGGCCACCATCAGTATTGCGCAGCAAGAGGGCTATGTGTTTTCTCATGCTAATCTTACGACGCGAGCTGCCGATAACACGGCATTCGTGACCACGAATTACCCTTTCAGTTTCACCATGAAACTAACTCCGGGACAGCAGATCAATCGTTGTGATCAGGCTGAGTGTTTTGACGAAATGCTCCAATCCCACGCCGATTTTCTTGTGACCAGCGGCGTCATGGTAGAAGCGGCGATTGCGCAAGATCCCGACAATCTTCATATCTTGATGGCAGAAGATCTCTCCAAACAGGTGGATCACAACCTTCATGAAGGAGTGATCATTCGAGCTGATGATGATCACTTCCGCTACTCCTGGCGCGGTTGTTTCTTCCTTTGGTTTCAGGTCTTGAAGGATATGATCCGTGTCTAGCTTTGCTCATGGGCGATCACAATTTTACCATTGCACACGCCGAGAGCGTTGAGTCCATGCAGCGCTGCCATCCCGTGATGGTGCAACTTCGTCCGCATCTCTCTCTTGCCGATTTCACCGTTCAAGTTCAACGCCAAATGCAGGCCGGTTATCATCTGGCTTATGCTGAGCTTTCGGGATGCATCATATCCGTAGCTGGCTATCGCATTAGCGAAAATCTCTACTCCGGCAGGCATCTCTATATTGATGATTTGGTGACGGATGAAGCGCGCCGCTCAACGGGCGCAGGATCAGCATTATTTGATTACCTCGTGCACCTCGGAAAAGAGGAGGGATGCAAGGAGTTACATCTTGATTCCGGTGTGCAACGCTTCGGTGCCCATCGCTTCTATCTCGCAAAGCGCATGGACATCACTTTGCACCATTTTGCGATGAAGTTAACGAAGTGAACTGTCACTTCGCTGCCAATGCTGCTTCAATAGCTTTCACAACTTCGGCATCAGTGGGTTCAACACCAGGCTCAATGCGCTGAAGCGCTTTGCCATCGCGACCGATGAGAAATTTGCCGAAGTTCCACTTCACGTTGCCGGGGAAGGCTCCTGATGTTCCCGTCAGTGCGGCATAAAGGGGGTGTTGCTCAGGACCTTTGACATGAATCTTGTCGAACATGGGGAAGGTCACCTTGTATTTTGTGGTACAAAATTGCTTGATCTCTGCATTGGTACCCGGCTCCTGAGCCCCAAAGTCGTTGCAGGGAAAACCAACGACGATCAAGCCCTTATCCTTATACTTCTCATAAAGTGCTTGAAGGCCCACGTATTGAGGCGTGCTCCCACATTCAGAAGCGACATTCACCAGCAAAAGCACTTTGCCCTGATAAGCTTTCAGGGAGGTTTCTTTGCCCTCTATGTCCTTCAAGGGGATATTCTGAATCGAAGGAGCATCTGCGGCGAATGCGGATGTGGCGGCGAGCATAAGGGAAAGCAAAATTTGTTTCATCATCAAAGAACGTTACGAAATAACCCAGCCTTTCAGTTGCCTCCAATTACAGTCGCAACACGAGTGATCTCTGTGCGCTTGATGGTTTCTGTATTTTGGCGCTTCTCCCTACGTTTCAAGGCAATACGCCTCTTTTCTCCACGTTCAGCAAGGCTCGCCTTTCGGTCTTTTACCATAATCGCGATTTCTTCTGATGAAGGGCTCATGTCTAAGCATTAGCGAATTGCTCGCTCTCTGACAAGCCAAAGCTGTGGTGAATTTTAGGAGATTTTTTGACTGTAATCATAGCCTTGGACTGCACTTTTATTAAAAATACTAGTTATCCCTTATCCCCTATAGGCAAATTTTCCCTTCTTATCAGTAAAGATCCCTGCTAGAAAGTGAGATAAGTAAACATCGAAAAAATAGCTAAATTATCTTGGAATAGAAACAAATCCCTCTCAATCCCTGTTTAAGGAGAGTATTTTACCCGCAGATATCTCATGAGCGCCATCAACGAACCCATCGAAGTGACCATTGAAAAAAATGGCACCCTTATCATTCTCATAGATCAGCATAACTTGTCTGCTGAAACCGTGCTCGACATGGCTACCCGTGCAATGCTTGGTGCTGGGTATGGCAAAGATCAGGTCGTTCAGGCTGCGCTTGCTTATGCTAAACAACACGCGGTCTCTGAAAGCACTGTTGCAACTCTGAATAATGACCCTGTTCAAAATACTGTCGCGCCCGTCGCTATGGAGATCGAGCCCTTGAAGATTTCTTTAAATGAAATTCCAGATGCATCGATCCAAGTTCCTACCGTTCTTCCAGAGTTGCCAACATCGGCACCAGAGATCGCCCCACCAATCATTCCAGCAATGCCGTCTTTGGCACAAGAGATTGTCTCTGATGAGCCTGCCGCAGCGATAGATGTTGTACCCGCTGCTGCCCCGCTCGATAATGAAGCTGAAACGCCGGAGATCAAGGAAGTGGTGGTAGGCTCTGATCCGAATATTCCAGAAGCAACGCCACCCATTATTGAGGCAGTTGCGGAGGAAACCATGCCACCACCTGCCTTGGAATCCACGACACCCGCTCCAGAACCTGCACCAGTGATGGAAATTGCTGCGATAACAGAAAGTCCCGCTGCGCCTGAAATACTTTCTCAGGCGAGGATGGATGAGGTGCTAGCCGCCGATAAAAAACGTCTTCAAGATCTTCTCGCTTCTTTTAATGGCGCAAAATCTCACTCTGAGCCTGTCACTTCCAACCCGGCAAATCTAGGCATCCCCGCATGGGCAGTCCCCGCGTGGCCCGCCCCAGTGCTTCCCACGATGGAAGCAACTCCAACTTCTCTGAATGTATCCGTCAGTTTACAAGATGAGAATCCTTTTGTTGAACTCACTACAACACCGAATGATTTGTTGAACCAAGAAATTGCCCCTGCGACAGACACTTTCCTATCTCCCCCGCCGCTCCCCGCGCCCCTCGTTGCAGTTAACCAAGAACCACCAACCCCCATCACCGTTTTTGCTTCCGTTGAACCAGCGGCAGTTGTCCCTCCTGTCGCTATTGAGGCCGATCCAGCCCTCGCTGAAAACCCAATACCCGTGCAAACACGCCCCCGCGCCATGGTTTCACGGCTAACAGGGTTTGTTAAATTAGAAACGATGGCCATTCCACGTTATCCGATCGATGGGATTCCAACTGCCGCTTCCCCGCCGAAGCCAGTGGCTCCCCCTGTGTTGTCCCCTCCATTATCCGCGCCAGCTCATCGATAGCTGATTGAATCCCCCCTAGAAAGGCTGGCCTTCAATCCATTTGCTTCAAAGGCGATCCTGCGTATCGCAAAGCCGTATCATGTACTTTTTTAATGTCGCCGGTTACAAGTTTGTGCAGCTTTCGGATCTTCTTTCACTCAAGGAGAAAATGGAGAACGAAGGGGCTCGATTGGAATTAAAGGGGACTATCTTGTTGGCGGAGGAAGGCATCAATCTTTTCCTGTGTGGCGATCAAAAACACGTCCATGAGTTTCTTCGACTGTTAAGAACGGATTCTCGATTTGCTGATTTCACGGTGAAAGACAGTTGGTCAGAGACCGTCGCATTTCGTCGTTTCAAGGTGAAGCTTAAAAAAGAAATCATCACCATGAAGCATCCTACTCTGCGACCAGAGTCAGGTCGCGCACCTTCGGTGGATGCGTTGACATTGAAATGCTGGCTCGATCAAGGGCACGATGATAGGGGTCGCCCCGTGAAGCTTCTCGACACTCGCAATGATTACGAAGTAGCAGATGGCACTTTCCATGAAGCCATCACGCTCCCGATCACGAACTTTTCAGAATTTCCTAATGCTTTAAAACTACTGCCGGCCGAGTTATCAGAGGGCACGCTGGTGACCTTCTGTACCGGCGGTATTCGCTGCGAGAAAGCGGCGCTTTACATGCGTGAACAAGGTTACTCAAACGTGTTGCAACTGGACGGCGGAATCTTAAAATACTTCGAGGAATCCGGCGCGCGCCATTACACAGGCTCCTGCTTTGTCTTCGATGATCGCGCAGCCCTGCAGCCAGATTTAAGCCCGACTGCGCGAGTTTTTTTATGACGGGGGACTGCGACAAAGGAGCAGTCAATTGCATCAAGAATTGGAATCCATTTGCTTTCACCTTTTGAGTGGGCTCCGGCGCGATTGTAACCGACTCATTCTCCGTTATCTCTGTTTCCACCTGTTGATTCATTTCCCTTTTTAGGTTTAGCCTCTATAATAGAAAGGGTGTTAATTGAGCCACGGAAATAACAGCGTCTTGCGGATGTTGAGTCATGGGAAAAATTGACACACCCGTTGGTTTTGCCAGAAAATTTTAAGAGGAATTCCGCAAAGGGTTCCTCTTCTACTTTGGGGGGGTATACGGCAAAAAA
>VFKY01000151.1 GCA_009885275.1 Verrucomicrobiota bacterium
AGACACCGAGCACGGCCACGAACATAAGCTCGCTGTTCCACAGTGATTGAGTCCGCCCAAGCCATTGATTCATAGGCATGCCATTGATCGGCAGGGAAAAGATCAGCAGTAGATGAACGACATAGATCAAGAGTGATTCACGCCCTGCAAGTCGCAACCAGCGCGGTGCAAACATGGGAGAGATCAATCCGATGAATGTGATGAGAAGCCCCAGCCACCCGAGTCGTTTGAAGAAAAATGAAGGCTGCACATAGCCATGTGGGGTAAGCCATAATCCGAGCCCGATGAGTACGAGCGCGATGGGAAGATAGGTCTTCCATGAAACCTGCCATCGGCTAGCCAGACATCCTACGGCACAAAATCCAAACCAAGGGAACAGAGGGAAAAGTGATCCGGTTTCGTGATTGATCCATGAATCAACAAAGAGGCTACCAGTCTGCCAATGCTGCGCTGCTGGTGCGCAAAAGACCGCTAAGGCAATGGTAAGTAGTGTCAGAAAATCAAACCACAGAGGGCGCAATTGCCCCATGAGTAACAGTAGCAACAAGGTCACAGTCATGCACTGAAGAATGTCGGCTTGTAAAAAAATGCGCCAACTCTCCTGACCGAAATCACCTGCAAGCCAGAGATTCCATGGCACATGCAGCGCATAGGCGAGCAGTGCGATAATGCCTAAGCGCTTTAAGCGCGTCATGGACATCACGGAGCGTCCGTCTTGCTGAGCTTTGCGAATGGAGCGACCTTGCATGTAACCCGCGATCCAGAGAAATGCAGGAGCCAGTAACCCGGAAAAAAAGCCCCATTCTTTTCGCCAGCTAAGGGCATCATAAGCGGGATCGAGAAACGCATTCCAGACATGCGTTTGAATCATCCCAATCACCGCCACTCCCCGCAGGACATCTATCCAGTCGAGTCGTTTTTGAAGAGAAAGGGAAGAAGGCATCGCGGGAGTTTGGCTGCTGTGGTATCATCGGCAGCATTCAAATCACGGCCAATGAAAAGAAGCGATCGAGGGAATAGCCTTGTGCTTATTGAACTCTCAACTAAACACTCTCAAGTTTCCACTCCATCCATGGCTGACCATTTTATCACTCTCTCTAGCGGACGTAAGTTAGCCTACTCAGACTATGGCGATCCAGATGGGGAAGTGCTTTTTTATTTTCATGGCTGGCCCAGCTCAAGACTGCAAGGCGAGTTGCTGGACGGTATCGGGAAAAAAAATGCCCTGCGTGTTATTGCTACGGATCGTCCAGGCTTGGGACTTTCGGAGCATCATCCCACCCGAAAACTTCTAGATTGGCCACCCCTCATTGAAGAACTGGCTGGGCACTTGAGTGCAGAGAAATTTCATGCATTGGGTGTTTCAGGGGGCGGCCCCTATGTGCTTTCGCTGGCGCATGCGATGCCGGATCGATTGCTCTCCGCTGGTGTCGTTTGCGGCGCGCCACCGCTCAATGTGGTGGGCATAGAGGGACTGATGTGGCCGTATCGTTTGACCATGAAAATGCGCGACTGGTTGCCTTGGATGTTGGGGCCGACCTTACGCACGGCTAGTAAGATATCCGAAATGAGAAGGACCAGTTTTATCATGCGCTCATTGATTGCCACTCTAGGTCCCGCAGATCGCGAAGCCTTAGCCATCGGCGATAACTACCGCATTATCACGCGCAGTCTTCAGGAGTGCATGAAGGGCAGCACCCATGCCGTGCGTGTCGATGGTGATGTGTACACTTCCGACTGGGGCATTGATCTCAAGAGCGTGACCTATCCGCTGCAATACTGGCAGGGTGATCTTGATAAAAACATTCCACTCGAGCTGGCGCAAAAGTTTATTGATATGTTACCCAATGCCCGTCTGACAGTGCTTCCAGGGGAAGGGCATTATTCCCTGCCGTTGATGCGCAGTGAGGAGATTGTGGCCGCGTTGCTGTCGTCGCGTGATAAAAAAATCGCTGCTCTATGAAAGAAGATAATAACAATTCAGCAGGTGTATGGGCCAGTGCTGTGGTGGGTTTGATTTTGCTTTATTTTTTGAGTCCTGGGCCAGTACTTCTTTACTATCAGAAGACAAGCCGAACGCCTCCCGAGCGGCTTGGGATGGTGTATTACCCGCTTGAAAAGCTTTATGACAAAAGCAGCACAGTAAAAAGCTTCTATGATTTCTATTTTAGAGTTATCGGTATAAAAAAGTAGTCTTACAACATGGAGGAGAAAGCTACCCTGAAAGGGCATGTGCAAAGCTAACGTTATGTTCGAGATAGACTCCGCCACTCCAGACGTTTCTTGATGCATGTCTTCTGTTTATGCCTTCCTGCTTTTCCTATGTGCCGCTTCCTTGAGCGCCGCTGAGCCGCTAACGCTCAAACTTTTTCCTGAAGGTGCTCCCGGTGGTCTTACGCCGTTGTCGGAGGCGACCATTAAAATGCGAGCGACTTATGGTGATAGCCCTACTCGTGTCACTGATGTCAGTGATCCGACGATCACGCTTTATCGTGCCGAGAAACCCAATGGCGTCTGTGTCATTGTTGCGCCAGGTGGGGGTTACATGTTTCTGTCTTACGCGAGCGAAGGCACTCAGG
>VFKY01000242.1 GCA_009885275.1 Verrucomicrobiota bacterium
AAGCCTGCGAGACCGCATCCGCCGTCTGCTCGCAATCCGGCGCAGTGCCAACCTTGATCGAATCCCCTCCCTCTTCTTCAATCTCGTCAAGACTCACTCCACCTTCCTCGTCTGCGCACTCGCGCAGGCCATGCAAATGAGTTCCGGCATCCGGCTCGCTGACGAGAAGGCGAAGGAGCTGCTGAAGCATCCGGCGCAACTCCAAGGCGAGGCCGAAATCCAAGCCTACCTGCAACACAGCGCACCGATCCCCGCGATGCCGCGCCAGTTCAAGTATCAGGAGCCCGACACGGCCATCGCGATGCAGGTGCTGAACGCCGTTGCTCCCGGCGGCGCGGAGGAGTTCATCAAGACCGAACTGCTCGGGCGCATGGGCATCACACAGTATCATTGGGAAAGCGCCATCAGTGGCCTGCCGAAGTCCGCCGCCGGCAGCAGCATTCTCTCACGCGACATGCTGAAGTTTGGCCAGCTCATCCTCAACAAAGGCAAGTGGAAGGGCGAGCAGCTCATCCCCGAAGCCTACCTCGTGCGGGCGACCACACCGAGCCAGATCAACGAGCGATACGGCTTTTTCTGGTGGGTAGAAGATTTCAACGTCGGTGGCAAAAAGTATCACGCCATCGAAGGTCGCGGCGCAGGCGGTCAGTTTATCTTCATGTTCCCCGAGCTGGACCTGGTTGCTGTCGTCACCTCGCATAACAAAGGCATGGGCGACATGCTCAAAACACTGCCGCAGCGGATCATTCCGGCCTTCACTCAAAAGTAGAGCGCTCGTTCAATCGCAGGCAAAGCCTATGTCAGGCCTTCCTTGATCGACTTGGCGACGTCTCCGCTGCGGATGTATATGGGCAGTTATGAATGTCGGTTGATGAAGGGGGGATTTAAGGCTAGGAGAATGTGTAGGATCAAATAGTGTGATGTTGCTATGTGTCTCGGTTCGCGCGGCCAATCGTACCGCCGATGATGAACTCTGCTGGTACGCTTGTTTGTTTTACATCTCTGCCACCTCGACTCACCGTCGCCGTCCAGCGCACGATGCGGCGGACGACTGTCCGCGTATCCCAACTGATGTGGGAAATGGAAGGCGTGCACCAGTCAAAGAGGGGATAGAGGGGATCGGCATTCGTACAGAGGAGCGAAACCTGTTGTGGAACCCGGACACCTCGTCCAGCGAGAAACTGCTGTGTTGCGATAAAAAATGAAGCCTCGTCAATGACAAGCGCGGTGGGTGGTGTGAATTGGAAGAGAGATTGCAGGAGCTTTTGGAACCCTTCCTTAGTCTCTTCCCAAGCAGGCAGGTTGAAATCCGAAAGCGGAAGACCGTGGGCTTTGAGTTCGTCGAGGAAGACTTGTTCACTAACTCCCGGCTTCGGCAGTCTGATTTTGCTTCGATAAGCGGTGAGAAATGAGGGGCTAGCGTTGTTGAAGTTTACAACTCGATAATCTGTCATGACAACTATCTTCTTAGTGTGCTGACAGATGCTTTGCTCCGGACACGCGATGTTGCAGGATTAAGCTTGTGAAGAATCCGCCATTTATTCTCATAGCTTCCGATGCTGAAATAGTCACCCGCTTCGATAAATCAAAAAATGTATGCCCCCCTAAAACACTTCTTTTAAGCATCATGCTTATGTCTACCTCCTTAATTTCTTCGGATGCTGACGACGCAAAGCTCCGTGTCATTCATGCTCAACCCAGTTTCATCATTGCTACGAAGCAAGTCGAAATCGCTGTGACCAGACTTGGCGGCCACATGGCGCCGGTGACATTTTTTCGTGACAGCATAAAACCGGTGCAGCCCTACCACATCAGCCCATGGCAGGATGAGGAACCTTCAAAGATGCCTGCGCCAGTGTTGATTGCATTACGTGGTGATTTCTTTTGTTTGCCCTTTGGTGGAAATGCCGATGGGGTTGCAGGAGAGAAACATCCACCACATGGTGAGATTGTCGGCGACCCATGGCATCTCATCGGGATGAAAAAAGTCGGTGACGTGACGACGCTCACGCTCGAAATTGAGACGAAGGTCCGCAAAGGACTTGTGACTAAAGAGCTCTCTCTTATCGAAGGCCAGAATGTGATCTATTCGCGAAACACCGTCGAGGGCTACACTGGAAGCGTTCCTCTTGGTCATCATGCCACACTTGCGATGCCTGAGAAGGAAGGTGCCGTGCGGATTGCCACCAGCGCGATTCGTTTCGGTATGACGTGCCCATCGATTTTTAGCGACCCAAAGCACCGTGAGTATCAAGCGCTTCAACCCGGCGTAAAGTGGTCGGACATGTCGAAAGTTCCGGTCGCATGGAAGAATGCACCTGATGCCGATCTCACCCGACAGCCGGGACGTTACGGTTATGCGGACCTCACCCAAATCGTCAATGAATCGTGGGATAAAACCAACGGCCCCGCGTGGACAACGGCGACTTATCAAGATGAGGGGTACCTCTGGTTCTCTCTGAAAGATCCTGCGGTGCTCAATAGCACAGTGTTCTGGATGGAGAATCATGGTCGGCACGGACACCCGTGGAATGGACGCAATAACTGCCTCGGACTTGAAGATGTCACCGGTTACTTTGCGGAAGGTATCGCCGCTGCGACTCGTGAAAATTTGCTCACTCAAGAAGGGGTGAAGACATCACTGGAATTAAGCGCTGATAAACCAACCGCCGTAAACTATATCCAAGGGGTGGTGAAAATTCCCGATGGCTTTGAGAATGTAAAGATGCTTGAATTCGCACCGGGTGAAGTAACGTTTATCTCGATCACAGGAAAGCGCA
>VFKY01000237.1 GCA_009885275.1 Verrucomicrobiota bacterium
AGTATGTTGTGAGGAATGGGAAAGTGTCCAGTTTTTTCTAACTGGCTCTTTCACCGATAGGTGAATTAAAACACGTGCTTTATCGTTTCAAGAAAAAAGGCATCGTAGTGATACGATGCCCTTAAAGTGAAAAATTAAATCAGTCTAAAATCTTAAAAATAGCGGCGAGAACCGTATACTCGCATGGTCTGATTTTCTTGATAGGCTTCAACCGTTGATGGATTGTCGACCTGAGCCGTTAGAGCTAGGACGGTATTAATATACTGCGAAGCTTGGGCCGTAGTTACTGTCGTTGCCGGAGGGATAATCACCGGTACACCTATTGCAGCAATTGCTGCCGCTGCGGCGGCACGAAGTGTAGCAATTTGAGGAACGCCCATAAAGGTTACCGTGCCCTTACCCTTAAAGCGGAGGATAGGTGCCGTGGTGGTAATATTAGCCTTAAACTCAGAGTTAGCCGTAAAATTTAGACCGTTTGCACCAATAGCAGGTCTTCCAGCGGGGGTGGCTGCGCCTGCGGAGTAATCAGAGTTACCATTGGTAAATCCTATAATCTTCTTTGCCCCATGGTCAATAATCCCAGTGCAAGTACCGAAATAAGTCACGCCTTTGTAATAAAATACAGAGCGGTTATGCAAAGCAAACTGTCCAGCAACGGAGGTGGCTGAAGCGGGCTCAAAGCTGTTGTCCTGTGAAAACATTGCCATTCCACTGCCATTAGAGAAGCTGAAGGTCGCCTGATAAACGCCATCGCGATCTAGAAGGATACTGTAATCATCATTGTCAAATGGGCCGCCTACAAATGCTTGCGCCTTAGGTGTGGCCGCGAATGCCACCAACAATACCGCGATGCTAAAAAGTCTATTTTTCATAATTAGAGTGTTAATTAAGCAATTCAATCGTATCCAAGCAAGATTTTTTTGAAATAAGTGCCAAATATCCGTCCTATGGCTTCTGATTATCACCTTCATACCCCTCTCTGTAAACATGCGGAAGGTCATCCACGTGAATATGCCGCGATGGCTCAGAAGCTCGGATTAACCGAAATCGGCCTCTCGGATCACAGTCCCATGCTTCATTACTTCGATGACTGGCGGATGGCTTGGGAGGAGTTTCCGCAATATCTAGAAATGGTGGAGGAAACACGTGCTGAGTTTCCCACCCTGCCCATCAGGCTTGGTCTCGAGGTCGATTATCTTGAGAATGGTGAGAAATGGATCGAGGAACTCTCTGGAAAAGCTTCGTTCGACTACCTCATCGGCAGTGTCCACTACCTCGCACCGGGCTGGGACGTGGATAATCCAAAGCACCTTTCCCGTTTTACTGATGATAGCGTTGAGGAAATATGGAGCCTTTACTGGCGTCTCTATGAAAAAGCCATACGCACCAAACTCTTCGATTTCATGGCGCATCCTGATTTGCCGAAAAAGTTCGGGCATCGTCCCAAGGGCGATTTACGAAAATACTATGAACCGGTGATTCAGGCGCTCGTTGACACTGACACGGCCTTTGAAATCAACACGGCTGGTCTTCGCAAAGAAGTGCGGGAGTTGTATCCAGCCCGAGAATTTCTGGAAATGGCATTCGCCGCACAAGTCCCCTTGCTCATTAATTCAGATGCCCATCATCCCAATGAAGTGGGGGCAAATTTTGACAAAGCTTACTCTTTAGCCCGTGAAGTTGGATACACGGAAACTCTCCTCTATGAGAAACGACGCCGTAAGACAGTTCCTCTTTTTTAGACAGGATGGACAAGATTTCTCGAAGATTAACAAGATATTGATGATTTTTTAAGTGGCTATTTTTTCTTGTTGTTAATCTGTTAAAAATCATGTCCATCCTGTCTCCAGATGCTTCTTCGCACACGACATCACTGCATCTCATTTCCTCGTCGCCCGCTAGTGATGGGGATCGTCAACATCAATGACGACTCTTTCTGCAATGACGGCACACTCGATCCAGTGACCGCGCTGACACAGGC
>VFKY01000174.1 GCA_009885275.1 Verrucomicrobiota bacterium
ATTCGTAAATTCGAGCAATCTCGATAGGACTCAGCACCTCTTTGAAAAGAAGAAACTCATCCATCCGACCATTGAAGCTTCGGACTTCCGTGCGCGGAGTGCTTCCCTCTGGAAGCCCCCAGTTACCGAGCTCACCTTTTCCGATATAGATGCGCGTATCAGTGGGATCTTTTACCACAGTCGTTTCGGTAACAATTTTCCCATTTACATAATTCCTCCCCACACCGGTTCGCATGTCAAAAGTGGTTGCCACATGAAACCATATCCCAAGGGTGTCGGGACCAAATAGACGTGGTGAATAGAACACATATTGACCTGTCTTTGAACGATTAGGATGAATCCCCAAAACAAATGAACCGTCCTGTACAAACTGCCAGTGTGGATTTCCCAGTGCAAAGGTATCCGTGAGGAACAAACTATTAAATTTTCGATCAATCCCTCCCAATTGAACCCATGCAGCAAGTGTGATGGCTTGATATTCTCCATCGACGGCCAATCGAACTCGATCACCAGGCGATTTAAATTCCAATGCATGCTTGCCCTTCCACCGACCTGGAGACCATTGCGCCCCGACAATGGAACCATGAGTCCCTTCGAGTGCCTGACGACCTTGATTGCGCAATGTCCGATCCCACTCGTTGATCGGTTCAAATGTATAACCCACGAGCAGACGAGGGTCATCAAGGAATTTTTGCAGCCCCTGTCGCCATGAAAGCAACCGCTGCTCATCAGCACTAAGCGATTGCGAGCGCAAAAAAGCTAGATTAGGGAAAGCACTGTCATCAGCGACACGGCCATCCGCGCCTTTTGCGACATCCCAAACCGCACCCTGCTTCAAGCTCAATTTCACAGGTCCCGAATTCGGGTAAACTTCGACTTCACCATCGAAAACATGGACTTCAGATTTACCGCTGGCGCTGACCTTTAACCCAAATTCAGTACCGAGATCCACCACATCAGCATCCGGAGTCAACATTTTGAAGCCACGAGCATGGGTCGGTACATGCACCCGCATCTGACCCGAACGGCATCTTGCTTCATTGACTGAAATAATCTCCAATTCGCTTTCTCCCTCCAGCGTCACGGATGCACCACTGTAAAACTCCAAGCGAACAAGTCCTTGATCCAGTTTGAGCTTCCCCGCTGGCACCGCCATGCCTGCCTGCCATTGCGGTGTACCCTTCGCCCATTGAACGCCCACGGCATCCACAAGAACTGCGCACCCCCCATCTTTGGCCTCTAAAGGACCGGCAAGAAGTGCGTTGCGGGATTTCTGCCATAGCAAGGCCAACGTGATCGCACAGATCGCCAATACGGCCGCCAATGAAAGGCTTGATGAAAGTAACCAGTTTCTCTTCCTCGTGTGCTGTGTCGGAAATTCCAGTACGTTATCGCCTTCCTGCGAAGTGGATTGCGCTTCACCAGCGTAACCACACATGGCGGCACCGAGACTTAATCGTTGCACCGTGAAACGGCGCGCCTCTTCGCTATTCAAGAGCATTTCTTCTAACTGCTTATGCTCTGATTCCGTAATTTTCTCTTCCTCCATGGCATGAAGCCACTCGTTCAAACGAACGATATTGGTATCACTCAGCTTCATGATAATGCCTCCTCTTTTGAGACATTGTTGATGACACAGTCATGCAGCACCTGCTTGATGCGCATGATGGATTTGTATGCCGCTTGCAATGATCGCCCGCTGGCCATTGCGGCACGCTCTACACCACTCCCCTGTTCATACCGCATGAGGATCATGCGACGATCGCGTTCATTCAACTTTTGCAAACACTGACCAAGAGCAACCTGCATCTGACTGGTTTCCTCGACCATCGTCTCTGCAGTATGAGCCACCGCTTCCATGACTTCATCGTTAAAGACAACCTTGGATCGCGCATACTTCTGTCGTGCTGCCCTGACCTTCCACCAAGCAATCCGCATGGCCCAAGCGAGAAAATCCGTACCTTGTTCAAACTCCTGAAATTTATCGTAAATCGTCAAACTAGTCTCTTGGAGAATATCTTCCGCATCGTGACGATTCGGTACCATCGTGTAAATATACGCAAATATCTGCCGCTCGTGTCGCATGAGCAATGGCACCAGCGCGCGATGCGGGTCTGGATGGGAATTGATTTCAGAAGTGTCCATAGTTAAATGCTTCTTATTTTATAGCTCTCTGACAAGACTTTGAGACAAAGAATATTTGCACCCTGTCGTCCTTACAGTTACGAACCCATTATGTCCGTAGAACACGTCCTTGTCATCCCCCGCGCAATGTTTGATGAACTGGGTGCCTTTCAAGGTTTCCAACCTGATGCACCTCGTTATTTAAACGCCATCCTAGCTCCCGGCAGCAACTTCTTCCTCCCCCGCCCTTCCGCCGAACTTGATCCGACCCACAAGCAGATCATTCCCTATTCCATTTTCCATTTTCAGGGGAAGTATCTCGTTTACACTCGGGGCGGCAAATCCGGAGAAAAACGTCTCCACGCTAAACAAAGCATTGGCATCGGCGGTCACATTAATCCAGTCGATGAACGGGAAGATTCATTGGCTGAAACCACCTACTTCAATGGCGTCGAGCGCGAAATCGTCGAGGAACTCGTGCTCAAAGGTACTCACACTCAGCGAGTCATCGGCCTCATTAATGACGATTCCAATGAAGTCGGTCAAGTTCATCTTGGTGTGGTGCATCTCTTCGATCTCGATAACGACGATGTCATCTCCAACGAGGACGCCATTCAGGATCTGCACTTCGCCACCTTGGCCGAACTCGCCGCAACGGCTGACAATCTCGAAACATGGTCAAGCATCTGCGTGAAGCATTTACAGGAAAGTTGAGAGCCTCCGAATGACAGGGAAAAGATGAGGCGATAATATCTATATTTTCCGCACCCGAGTCCCCGCCCCCTAGAAATCTCTCATGGATTGAGCCATTTTTGAAACGAACCCTCAACGCGTTGGAGCATATCACTCTCACTTCGTTTGAGGTCAGCTAACTTGCTCCATTGGTTGGCATCACGATCCGATCCCTCTATCTCAGCAATGAACTCGTTTACCAGTTCGAGCTTGTCGGAGTGCGACTGACGCAGGTGTTCTTTACAGCGAGTTGCGATTTGAGTGAGTCGGTTCTTCGTTCCAAGTGACATAGGTGCGAAATGATCAAACCATGAACACTCGACGTCAAGGCATCACATGCCTCATTCCTGTATTCTCCTAATAAAAATCCGACGGCTAACATTCCGTCACGTTTACCGCAAGTCCACCTCTTGAAGTCTCCTTGTACTTGGTCATCATATCACGGCCTGTTTCACGCATGGTTTTGATAACCTTGTCCAGTGATACGATGTGCGTGCCATCACCCGCTAACGCTAACCGAGCCGCATTGATGGCTTTTACGGCACCCATGGCATTTCGTTCGATGCAGGGAATTTGCACCAGACCGCCAACAGGATCGCAGGTAAGCCCAAGATTATGTTCCATTCCAATCTCCGCAGCGTTTTCGACCTGTCTTGCAGTTCCTCCACAATACTCCACCAACCCCGCCGCTGCCATAGAACAAGCAACTCCCACTTCCCCTTGGCAGCCAACGTCCGCACCTGAAATAGAAGCATTCCGTTTGTATAGAAGTCCAATAGCTCCCGCGGTAAGCAGAAACCGGTGTACGCCATCCGCATGGGGAGACGCGCGAAAACGCGTGGCATAGTGCAAGACGGCAGGAATGACACCCGCGGCTCCATTTGTCGGTGCCGTCACCACACGTCCACCCGCAGCATTCTCTTCATTCACTGCAAGCGCATATAGATTCACCCAGTCCAGCACGGTCAAAGGATCCGCAATGCCTCGTTCAGCATGAAGAAGGAGACGGTCGTAGGTTGCCTTAGCCCTGCGAGGAACATGCAGTCCACCAGGCAGATACCCCTCACGCTCACACCCACTCGTAACACACTGCTGCATTGCCGCCCAAATGCGATCGCACTTGCTTCGTGTTTCTGTCTCTGGTCTAAACGCACTTTCATTAGCGAGTACCACCTCACAAATGGAGATGTTGTTGTGTTCGCAGTGATCTAACAACTCAGCCCCTGAAGCAAAGGGATACAAAATTTCTAGCGAAGGCGGCGCTTGACCGTAGTCATCGTCACGGACGATGAATCCACCGCCCAGTGAATACCAGGTCTCCTCTAGTAACAATTTGGCTTCTTCATCAAAGGCACGAAAAGTCATGCCGTTAGGATGCTTGGGTAGAGGTTTCAATCGCTTGAATTCAAGGTCAGACTTGGGGTCAAACGGAATCATCTGCCCTGATTTCAACAGCAACTTCCCGTCAAGTGCCAGATAACTCTCGATTTGATCTATACACACTGTCTCCGGGTCATGCCCCAACAATCCGAGAATGATGGCGCGGTCCGTTCCATGGCCTCTACCTGTGGCTGCAAGTGAACCATAGGTGGTGCAGGTGATACGTCCAATCTGGTTATCCCGACCACTTGCAATGAGTGAGTCGACAAACTTATGAGCGGCACGCATCGGGCCGACAGTATGGGATGACGACGGGCCAATGCCGATGTTAAAGAGCTCAAGTACAGATAACATAGAGATGCAGTTAGAGGGCCGCCTTAAGCTCATGTTCGCAAACGCAAGTGCGAATGATTGCACTGCCTCCTTCTCGAAAACATCGCTTTTAGAAGAGCGCCTTACTTGAGTTTAATCGTTATTTTTTCTTTCGTCTCAATCTTGATGCCATCGAGTCCTTTGAAGATTTCGGCAGCTTCGCTTGGCGACATGTCTTTCTTCTCAGACATCTCAGCAAATTTTTTCATGCCTTCGGGTTTTTCCAAAAGCTTATCGAAGTTCATTTCCATCATCGTGATGGTATCACCTTCCACATGGGTCGCATCCGTGCTGGCGATACCTGATCCTCCCTTGATTTTAAAACTCATGCGCATGCCCGCAAACATCGGTTTCATCATCGCCATTTGAGCCTCAATATCTTTGGGCATCGGAGCGGCTGGAGATTTTTCCTTCGCTTCAGTCTTGGGTTTGGTATCATGCGACGCATTGATCGTAAGAGTGTCACCTTCAAAGCCAAAGCTAATGGCGCTCTTGCCACCTTCCACTTTGTCCTTCATGTCACCGGGTTCATACTTAAGCTTACGGACATCCGTAAACGCATAAACCACTTTCACGCCTTCGCGACCATCAGGGGATTTAATTTCTTCCTGTGATTTCAACGTAACGCCTTCCCCCATTTTCGCGGCCTTCAACGTGGCCTTTTCTTTAGTCGGAAGAATATCCATCTTCATCTGGCCACTGCTGCCGTCTTTTTTGGAGGCATCCCCCATAGACCCCATCATCGCTTTGATCTGAGAGCTGACGAGTGTCGTTTCTTCCACCGTGCCGCTGCCATCCTTGTTGACCGTAACAACGGAACTCATTTCAAAGCAACTGGACAACAGCATTGAAACAACCAAAACGCTAACCGTATTAAGAATCTTCTTCATGGGCGACACATAAGTGATGCCTGACTTAAGATTCAAGACAGATTTTAATAAAATAACTTATGGCGACCGCATGAACCGAAAATCAACTATCGCCAATGTGGTCATTGTTATCCGAAGTGTCCGTGTTGCGGGAAGGACCTGGCGTTGTTGAGGGTGATCCCGAGGTTTAGCCGAAGGATCTTTTTGCCAAGTCGTGGGCCGCCCATCACACGGTGAATGGAAGCGACACCCTCGTCGCATGGCTTTAACTACCAACGAACAACAAGGCTTGAGACAAGCCTTCTACTTTGCACACTCTCGATGCTTGGAATGAAAAGCAACCCGCAAAGAGGTCAATGCTCCGGCCAAAGGCGCAGGTAACACCACCGCGAGGTTATCCTTCCTTCGTCACGATCTGCAAAACGCCTCGCCCTACACTGTGGTGTCGCCTGTGCCTCGTAGCTCACACAAGAAGAAGTCCTCAGCTTCCTCCATCATCTGCAAAAAA
>VFKY01000259.1 GCA_009885275.1 Verrucomicrobiota bacterium
GCTTCAATGTGGCACTTAAGGTTTCCCATTCTGATGAATCCGCGCATTATGATTCGCTGGCTGCTCGCGGCCATTTGTATGCTCTATACCGTAAAGCTCATGAGGAGAGGCTTGAGTTTAGGGGGATTCACCGCTGCGCCCTTCCTTATCATCAGTTTTGCTTCGGCCATATCAGCCATTCTTTTAATGGTTCCTGAAACGATATTTAAAATCGCCGAGGCCTTCAGCAGCCTTTTCACGGGCGTTTTCTTTCCTGATGAAAAGTTCTCCAAGCCGCCTCTTTCCTATCTTTTAGCGCGGCGTTACACATTAGAAATGAGGGTGAATGAGGCCATCACCGAATACGCGAACATCATACATCATTACCCTGAAGAGCAAGATGCCTATAGGGGGTTGATATTATTGGCAAAAAATAGTGGTGATGAAAAACTGCGACTTAAGTATACCCGTAAATTCGAGCGTCGATTCCCTTCTTCTTCCTCCGTTATTACGGAGTCGGGTGAACCGAATGAAGATTGATTGCTTTGCGTGGTTGCTTTGTTGCGATTTCTGTTTACTGCGAATGGATGAAAGACCGGTTGAAGATATTAAGCGGAACTGCGCACCCTGAATTGGCTCGCGCTATTTGTGATAATCTTGGTGTAGCACTTGGCTCTGCCACCGTGGAAACCTTTCCAGACGGTGAAACATTTGTGCAGATCAATGAAAACATTCGCGGTCGTGATGTTTATATTGTGCAACCGACCTGTCCTCCAGCGAACCAGAACATCATGGAGCTGCTTATCATGGTCGATGCGGTGAGACGCGCCAGCGCGCATCGAATCACCGCGGTGCTCCCGTTCTTCGGCTACGCGCGGCAGGATCGTAAAGATCGCCCTCGCGTACCGATTACCGCCAAGCTCGTCGCCAACTTGCTCGTGGCTGCCGGTGTGAACCGGGTTCTGACGATGGATCTGCATGCAGGACAAATTCAAGGGTTCTTTGATATCCCAGTGGACCATCTTTATGCCTCGCCTGTTTTGATCAAAGCGATTCGCGAACGCGGACTGGACGAAAATATCGTGGTAGTTTCGCCGGACGTGGGTGGCATTAAAATGTCGCACGCCTATGCCAAGGCTATTGGTGCACCCCTGGCGATAGTCGCCAAGAATCGCATTAGCGCCGAAGAAGTGGAAGCGCTCACCGTGATTGGCGATGTCCGAGGACGTAATGTCCTGTTGGTGGATGATTTGACAGAATCTGCCGGAACGTTGACTGCTGCCGCCGCTTTGCTGCGGGAGCATGGGGCGGAACAGATTTACGCCGGTGTTTCTCACGCGGTTTTGGGGGAAAAAGGACGCGATCGTCTCGCGGCTTCGCCCATTCTTGAAGTGTTCGCTACCAACTCAGTTCCACAGGCTTACGGCAAGAAAGTTACCGCCTTGAGTATCGCCTCGCTCCTCAGTGAAGCCATCAAGCGCATCCATTCTGATGAATCGGTGACATCACTCTTTGAGATCGGGGGTTGACAGCTACGGGGAAGCGCGTAGTTTCGCTCCCTTTTTTTTTCAAAACAGCGAACACCTAGGAGATACAGACATGGCAAAAATTCTTGACTTGCAAGCTAAAACCCGCACGGCCGAAGGCACGAGTGCCGTCAAGCGCTTGCGCAAAACAGGTAGCGTACCCGCTGTTATTTACGGCAAGAAGCATGAGAACGCGAAGCTTGAAGTGGATAGTAAAATATTCAGTCGCATTCTTAGAGACAGCGCCACCGACAATATTCTTGTCAATCTCAACATCGAAGGCGAAAAAAGCTCTTCCTTGGCATTGGTTCAAAATGTGCAGCATGACTACCTCCGTGGTGGCATTCTTCATATTGATTTTCATGCCGTAGCTGCGGATGAAGACATTCACGCCAATGCTTCCATCAGTCTTACTGGTATTGAAGTTGCTGAGAAAAAAGGCGGCAAACTGGAGTTCATCCTCCATTCACTCGAAGTGCATTGTCTTCCTAAAGACCTTCCTGATTTGCTCACCCTTGATGTCTCTATTCTCAATGTTGGTGATGCTCTTCATGTTCGTGATATCGCTCTTCCTACGGGTGTTAGCACCCACATGGATGGTGACGTCGTTGTGGCTATCTTGAAAGAGCCTTTGGTTGCTGAAGAGCCTGTAGCTGCGGCTGCTGCCCCTGCGAAAGCCGCTGCTCCAGCTAAAGGTGCCGCTCCCGCTGCGGCTGCTCCCGCCGCAAAAGCTGCTCCAGCTAAGAAATAACCCCTGCTGACGAATGTGTCTGAGGGTTCTCCAATCTTGTCTTTGAGACCAAAACTCATTGTTGGCCTTGGAAACCCCGGACGCGAATATCAGGACACCCGACACAATATAGGATTTATGGTCGTGGATGCCCTAGCCAATCAGTTTCAAGCCTCTTGGTCACATGAAAAGAGATGGGATTGTGCCTTGGCCAAGTTTGCTGGTGGCTGGCTACTCAAGCCTTCCACCTATATGAATGCCAGCGGTGAGGCGGTTTCAGCCGTCAGCCGGTTTTACAAGATTGCCCCTGAAGAAGTGCTTGCGGTTTATGATGATGTGGACCTTCCAGTTGGCAGTTTGCGTTTTCGCACTAATGGCAGTGCTGCTGGTCACAACGGTGTTCGTTCCCTTATTTCACATCTCGGGGGCGATAACTTCCCCCGTCTTAAGCTTGGCATTGGTTCCGATCAAGGGCGCCCGACTGGTGAGCGCATGGTTGGCCACGTTTTGGGATGTTTCATGGAAGATGAAAAGCCCTTGGTGCAAATTTCCATTACGCGTGCTGTTGATGCGGTGCGCATGGCGCTGAGCTCCGGCCTCGATACCGCGATGAATTTTTTTAACCGCAAAGACTAAACCACTAAAGTATCCAAAATTATGAACCGTAAATACGAAGCTATGATCGTCCTCGACATGAAGGGCAAAGAGGACACCGTTGAAACGCTTGTCAGCCAAATTGGCCGCGAGTTTGAGCAGAGCGGCGCGAAGCTTGAGCAAGTTGACAACCTCGGCAAAAAGAAATTTCCATCTGCGCCTAACCACGTGGATTCTGGCTATTTTGTGAACTATCTTTTTGAAGCGGAACCAGCCACCATCGAAAAACTTCAGGCCAAGTTCAAGCTCAAGGAGAACATTTACCAGCATTATTTTCAGCGCCGCTAGTCGCACACGTCAAATCTTTGCGTTTACCCATGTGGTAATAAAAAGGCAGGCCATAAAGCCTGCCTTTTTTTAAATCTTTTATGGCCAAACCGCCACTGCCCCTCTAACTTCAACACACTATGGCCTCCTACAATAAAGTAATGCTCATGGGGAATCTTACCCGTGACCCCGAAGTTCGTTATACCCCGAAAGGCAGCGCTGTTGCAGATCTGGCCATTGCTGTGAATCGAGTTTATACGGCCGACAACGGAGAGAAGCGCGAAGAAGTCACCTACGTGGATGTTGTTCTATGGGCGAGACTTGCAGAGCTTGCCGGTCAGTATCTCACGAAAGGTCGACCAGTTTTTATCGAAGGACGCCTTCAAATGGATTCTTGGGAAGACAAGCAGACCGGACAAAAACGTAGTCGTCTTCGTGTGGTGGGTGAAGTGATGCAGTTTCTTGATGGCAAGCGTGAAGGTAGTGGTGAGGAACACAGTGCGGCCAGTGGTGGCAGTAGCCCACGCCCTCCTGCGCGAAGTGGAAATGCAAGCGGACAATCTCGCCCTCCGGCATCCAAGCAAGCCCAGCCTGCCAACGATGAGTTTCATGAAGGGCCCATCACTGACGGATTGGACGACGACGATATTCCTTTTTGATAAGGTAGCGCGGGCGTCTCGCCCGTATCATCGTTGAGGTCTCCAAACAAATTCACTAGTGAGACGTCCGCATTACTTTATGGAGCAAACTCGCCAACTCCGTCGGATTTGCGGCATGTAGGGTGTTGACCCACGAAACTGAAAGTAAACCGACTGTTGGCTCAAAGAATATGAATACAGAATGGCTGACAGAGGCTCATCGGCGATTCGGAGATCGAAAAGACGTCTTCGAGTATGTCGAGACGCCATACAGTCTTTGGTCGAATCTCAGCGATGTTTTCAAGCGCGCCTACGATTATCCTTACAAGGAGACGGACATTCGATCAATTTACGAGTTTGCAGACTGGTCCTGTCGGCAACCGA
>VFKY01000225.1 GCA_009885275.1 Verrucomicrobiota bacterium
AGATGAAAAGTCAGCTAATTGAAGACTGCGACTACGAGAGGTATCGGTCGCTGCAATGAGGAGTTCTACGACCGCGGTGGGAAGTGAAGAGGAAGTCGCATTATCTGTTTCAGCACGTGGGAGATATCCCGCAGCAAGTCGAGCAATCTGTATCAGCGGGTCGATGTTGGTTTCTCCGGGGCGCAACCATACGAGTAGCCAGACAGGAGCTGGATCACAGGGCACAGCGATGAGATGCACTTGCTGATCGCGGAAGGTGAACTTTTTTACCAGCGCCTCTGTCTGCGGTGATTTTTCGATGACCGCACCTGCCGATTGCACAAGATTTTCTGCAATCGCTTCTGAGGGAGCAGCACAGCCCAAAACTTCCCGCGCTTCACCATAGCGGACAAGAATGGCGGCATCCGCGCTGACGATTTTGCGTAGGCAAATCAAGTAGCTCTCGCGATTTTCACGTGAGGGCATTTGCTCCCTGAAAGCAGCAAGCTCTCCTGCGAGAGCTATGGGATCTACTTCGTTGGGCATGGAGAGGACTTAAGGGGCTGCCTTACTTGTCCTTTTTTGCAGGAGCAGCATTCTGCTTTTGCAGTGTTTGGGTGAGAGCGCCAAGAAGGCGTTGGGCTCCGGCATGTGACATGGCGATGCGAGTGTGAATAGGCATCACCGCTCCATTATCACCTGAGGGGTCCTGAAGAATACCAGAGGAGAAATCAATGATGACTTCTTCAACATTTGCCTGCACCAATGCCTGACTGGCATAGGAAGCCTTGGATTCATCGTATTTGATACGAAGTTGGCGTGATTCTTTTGACGCTATTTCTTTGTCTTGGCTCATGGCTTTTGGGGTTGATTGTTCGTCAATGGTTGAGGTTCATCCGACCGGTAAATGCATTGCATCCCTGCGGTGAGACCGATTTTGGTGGTGGGGATCACCATCGTCACTCGCACAGTGTTGACCACCGCCGTGGTTACCGGTGAAATAAACTCCAGTTTGCCCGGAACGGTGGCATTGATATCTGGAAAAAAAAGAGCCAACTCATCGCCGGTTTTATGACTTCTCGCATCAGAGGCTTTGAGGTTAAATTGTACTCGCAGGGGGGTTACTTGAACCACCGTGGCAACGTGTGAGTTAGCGCCCCCTACACTCTCAGAGATATCAAAACGCATTTCTGTGACGATGCCATCAATGGGACTGCGGAGGGTTCGGCGTTCTACCAATTCTTCCGAGAGCTTTAGTTTGAGGTCAGCGATGATGACATCACTCTCCGCATGTTCGACTTCCTCTTGGGACGAGAATTGATTCTTTAGAAGATCTTTAAGTTTGTCGAATCGCTTTTTTTTGAGTGATAACTCTTCCCGCGCGATGTCCACTTGTTGCTGGATGCCTCTCATGTCGAGCAGTGCGAGCACTTCACCCGTCTTCACCTGTTGACCTTCTTTGACAAAAACTTTTTGAATAACCCCAGCCTCCGCCGCAGATATTTCGATGTTACGACTGGGCTCGGTATAGGAGGTGTATTCCTCAGCGTAAGCATTCACCGCCCAGAAAAAGCAGGCTGTTGCAGCAAGCGACAGAGGTGATAAATGCATAATCAGAGATTACTTACCAACTGGAGCGCGGGGAGCCGCACCTTTTTGCAACTGGAGTAGCGGAAGATTATCATTATCTTTCGTTCTCACAACAGAGATATCTTCATAGTGAAGGAGGTTGCCTTGGGAGCGTTCGAAATTCATGATGGATACCTGATAAGTAGCCGCTGACGCCGCTAATTCTTCCTCGGCAATCGCAAGGCGTTTTTGTGAATTCAGAAGAGCATCGAGGTAATAGGTGGTCGTCATGCTGCTGGTGGCCGCGGCTTCCCCTTTCCCTTGGGTGTCCAAGTCTTTGCGTGCCTGAAATTGGGCGAGATCTTCTTCCGCCGCTTTGACGCTTTCGAGCTTGGCCGTGTAATCGCGCCAGGAAGTTCGTACTT
The DNA here is from genome assembly GCA_009885275.1 of Verrucomicrobiota bacterium. Lineage (GTDB taxonomy): Bacteria > Verrucomicrobiota > Verrucomicrobiia > Verrucomicrobiales > Verrucomicrobiaceae > Verrucomicrobium. Next base: position 1,974 of record VFKY01000225.1, read on the forward strand.
CACGGTCGGAAACTTTAACTTCGAGCAATGCAGTTTCGATAGTGGTGCGTAATTGGTTCACTTGTTGACGAAGCTCGATGAGGCGTCGCTCGTGGCGAGCTTCCGCGACATTGTTTTGAATGGGGAAATCAAACTTAAGGCCAGCCGCAACCCCTGGGCTGCCTTTGGAGTATTGATTGGCATAAGCCTGACTCGTGTTGTAGTCAGAGGCTAGTCCAGCCATATAACCTTCTAGGATCAAGTTCAGACTGGGAAGAACTTCATTACGCTGCATTCTTTCGCGAACCGCAGCCGCACGGACTTGGAGAAACGCTTGGCTAATTTCAGGGCGTTGAGACAAAGCCTTTTTTGCAGCATCAGCATAGTTCACTTTGTACTCACTCATCAACATGTGATCTGTAGGGATAAGCTCAGGTGAGCCCAACTCCGTTAACTCGGGAGAGTTGACGAGCGCGCGAATACGATCCTGAGCATTGGCGATGGCCAGTTCTGCTCGCACGAGA
>VFKY01000332.1 GCA_009885275.1 Verrucomicrobiota bacterium
AATGCACCGGTATGCCGCGACAGCAGTCCCATTGTTTTGAATAATAGTAAACCTCCGCGAGTTCCGGCATAGTCTAGATACGCTTCATACGATCGATGTGTTTGGATCTTTTTTTTTATTAAGCAACTAAAGCCGTGCTATTTTTTACAGCCAAGTTTCTGTCAGACTTCTTTGCATCGATAGCGTGTGTCTGCTTACCAACGGAGTTGTCTATCGCGCTGACATTGTATGAGTGACTGTTTGATCGTCGCTTCTTGATTTTAGCATATACTCAGCGCTTTTGCGATGACGACATCAGCATAGGGAAGTTGTATCTTTTCGATTGGTGGACTGTAGAACGCGGGGGAATCAATAGAACTTACCCGTAAGACAGGGGCATCAAGTTCATCAAAACAATGGAGTTGTATGCTGGAAGCAATTTGCGCACCCACACCACAGAAGGGCTTATTTTCATCAACACATATTGCGCGGTGTGTTTTGCGTACTGATTCGTAAATGGTTTCTTCATCGAGAGGGCGGATGCTGCGAAGGTCCACTACCTCAGCGGAAATGCCGTGTTCTTCTTGAAGAATTCGTGCGGCTTCGAGGCAGGTGTGTACGGCGCGTCCATGAGTGATGAAGCTAATGTCCGTTCCCGTACGTTTTACATCCGCAACTCCTAATGGAATATAGAGTTCTCCATCAGGGAGTTCGCTGTTTTCAGGCACCTCCCATTCTTCGCCATAGAGAAGTGTGTTTTCCATGAACATGACGGGATCATTGTCGCGGATGGCGGCTTTCATGAGTCCCTTGGCATCGTATGCTGTGGCAGGGCACACGCACTTCATGCCAGGGAAGCTAGCTATGATGTTCTCTGGTGTGTGAGAATGGGTAGCACCGACCCCCGTGCCACCGTTGGCTGGGCCTCGCACGACGATTGGGCAGTTGATGAGGCCGCCGGACATATATCTTACCATGCCTGCATTGTTGATAATTTGATCCCAGGCAACGGTGTAAAAACTCCAAAACATGAGTTCCATGACTGGACGAATACCGAGCATAGAGGCTCCAACACCCATGCCAATGAATCCAGCTTCACTGATGGGTGTATCGATGACGCGCTTGTCTCCCCATTTGCTCCACAAACCTTCGGTAACTTTATATGCGCCGTTATACTGGGCTACTTCTTCGCCCATGAGTACGACCATGGGATCACGTGCGAGTTCTTCATCAAAGGCTTCGCGAAGAGCGTGGCGGTAGGAAATGCGGCGCATGTCTTAGTTTAGTGGGTGAGCGGTTAAAAAGTTTTGTGTAGTGCTTGTAGGTTAATCGTTGAAGAAGTGTCTTCCAGTTCCACCGCTTTCGGTTTTGTTGTCGACTTCCCAATACACATCATCAAACAATTCACTGGGGTCAGGGAAGGGACTTTTTTCTGCAAATACCCCCGCGTCTTCAGCTTCTTTTAAAGCTTCCTGATCTATTTTTGCAGCAGCAGCTTCGGTAAGAATCTTTTCTTTGATGAGAATTCCGCTCAAGACGCTGATGGGATCATGTTCTCGCTCATAGGTTTCAATTTCTTCCTTCGTGCGGTATTTCTTGTGATTAGCATCAGCAACTGAGTGACCGTAATACCGATAGGTCGCAATCTCTAAGACCGTCGGTTTACATTCGTTATGAGCTCTATCCATGGCTATTTTCACACGGGCGCGCACTTCAAATACATCTTCCCCATTTAGTTGCTCCCATGCGATTCCATAGCCTGCAGCTCTTTCTGCTAAACATGAAGCATAGGCACTCGAGCGCTTTTGGCTTGTGCCCATGGAGTAGCCATTGTTTTCAATGATCACAATTACTGGGAGTTCAAAAAGGGCAGCAAGGTTGAGTGCTTCATGAACACTTCCTTGGTTGACGGCTCCGTCTCCCATGAAAGCCATGCAGCAACCCTTGAGTCCTTTGTATTTCAAACCAAAAGCGATCCCAGTGCCGAGAGGGATTTGACCTGCCACAATGCCGTGGCCGCCCCAGTAATTTTTGTCAGGTGCGAAGTAGTGCATGGATCCACCCTTGCCTTTAGAGCAGCCGGTTTTTTTGCCGAATAGTTCCGCCATGCACTCGTTCATACCCATACCTACCGCGAGTCCGTGTCCATGGTCTCTATAGGCAGTGATAACGTGGTCGTTTTCACCCATGAGGGAAACACAGCCAACAGCGACACTTTCCTGACCGATGTACAGGTGGAGAAACCCGCCCATTTTGCCTCCGTTATAATGTTTTAGAGCAATTTGCTCGAAGCGTCGAATGCGACACATTTTGCGATAGAGCTCTATTTTCTGTTCTGGTGACAGAACAGCATTAATGGGAGCATCAGCGTGCTTAGTCTTGGGGGCGACAGTTTTAGCCATGAGAAAGTATAGATTCTAGCAAGGAAGTTACGGAGGGCAAGACGCAGAATCGACTCTTGGGCAGATGGTATTTCTAGGTGGAGATTACCCATGTATAATTTGTTGAACAGCAAAGACTTACATGAGTACTAGGCGCGTTTGTGTTTAGATATATACCGTGATTTTAAGGGCGTGGTTATATGGCTGCTTGGAAAAACTGCCTGTTTTAAAGGCGCTCTGAGTTAAGTAGCCTGTGTATTGGTGAGGATCGGTTTCATATAACAGATTCTAGAAGCCTTTAAAAATAGCACTGCTAGAGCACAGAGTCGGAGGTTATTTTTAGGCCGGGATTATAACGAGGCTCTTATTGTTCCATGTGGAACCATTCGCTCATGCGGTACTTTGTGCTATACTTTAACCCTACATGGCCCCAAGTTTCTATACCTATCCTAAATATTACGATGTCATTATCTGTGGTGCGGGTCACGCGGGAGTTGAGGCAGCGATGGCCTCGGCAAGACTTGGATGTGCCACGGCGATGCTAACGCAGAACTTGGATACGATCACACAGATGTCATGTAATCCTGCGATTGGTGGATTAGCAAAAGGACATATGGTGCGGGAGATAGATGCATTGGGCGGAGTAATGGGAGCCAATACGGATGCTACGGGGATTCAATTTCGGATGTTGAATAGTAGTAAGGGCCCGAGTGTACAGGCGCCTCGGGCTCAATGTGACAAGAAGGCTTATCAGTTTCGAATGAAATGGTTGGTCGAGAATCAACAAAATTTGGATATTCATCAAGGTAACGCGGCAGAGATATTGGTTGAGAATGATCAAGTGGTGGGTGTTAGAACGAGTCTGGGGATTATCTACAAGGCTAAGGCGGTGATTATTAGTTCGGGTACTTTTATGCGTGGATTGCTGCATGTAGGTTTGCAGAATCAAGCAGGCGGTAGAATGGGGGATTCTTTATCCACCTTGAGTGATTGTTTGAGAGTATTAGGTTTTGAGGTGGAGCGTTTTAAGACAGGGACACCCTGTAGGATAAATGGACGTAGTATTGATTTCAGCAAATGTGAATCTCAACCTGGTGATACGCCTGCCCCAAGATTCAGTTATTTAAGCGGGGTTCTACCTGATGATGAGCAGCTCTTTACATTGAATCGTTGGCAGTCGGAAAAGTTCCACGTGGAACAATTGCCATGTTGGGTCACTTATACGAATACAAAAACACACGAGATTATCCGATCAAACTTGGATAAATCGCCGATGTACTGCGGTATCATTGAAGGTGTTGGGCCTAGATATTGCCCTTCTATTGAAGATAAGGTGGTTCGTTTTGCTGAAAGGGAGCGCCACCAGATATTTCTTGAACCAGAAGGCCTTCATACTCGCGAATTTTATATTAACGGGGTATCGACAAGTTTACCGTTTGAGGTGCAACTTGCATTTATCCAGAGTATTGCTGGACTTGAAAGAGCGGAAATCATTCGTCCTGGCTACGCTGTGGAGTA
>VFKY01000263.1 GCA_009885275.1 Verrucomicrobiota bacterium
AATGATAAGCGTGCGTTCGAATTGGCCAAACTGCTCACTGTTGATGCGGAAGTAGGCTTGTAACGGATGTTTCACTTTCACACCGGGGGGGATGTAAATAAAGGAGCCGCCGCTGAACACGGCACTGTTGAGTGCGCTGAACTTGTTGTCGCCGGTGGGGATGACCTTGCCGAACCACTTGCGGAAAATCTCGGGATGCGTCTGCAAGGCTTCACTGCTGTTCATGAAGATGACGCCTTGTTCTTCGACGACTTTCTTCACATTGGAATAGGCGGCTTCAGAGTCATATTGTGCTTCCACTCCAGAGAGGAAACGTCGTTCCTGTTCAGGGATACCAAGACGGTCAAAGGTCTTCTTTATATCTTCCGGCACATCGTCCCAACTGCGCTTGGGCTTCTGGCCATCGGAGAGATAATAGCGAAACTCATCGAACTTGATGTTTTCGAGATCCTTGGTCGCCCAGTTGGTGGGCATGGGTTTTTCTAGAAAGATCTGCAAAGCTTTTTTGCGGAACTCGCGCACCCAGTCGGGGTCTTTTTTGACATCGCAAATGTAGTCGATGGTTTTCTCGGTGACACCAAAGCCGGAGTCGTACTTGTGGTTCTCAGGGAAATAAAAGTCCCCGACAGAATCCATCTTGATGTCGCTGATGTCGTCAGTTTCGGTAGTCATAACGTAATAAAATAAATGTTTGCTTAAGCTGCACTTGCCAGCTCTTCCCGTGCCCAGTCGTAACCTTTTTCTTCGAGCATAAGGGCCAGTTCAGGGCCACCGCTGCGGATGATATGACCGTCCACCATGACATGGACGATGTCGGGTTTGATGTAGTCGAGCAGTCTTTGGTAATGAGTGATGACGAGGAAGCCGCGTTCCGGAGAGCGCATGGCGTTGACACCATCAGAAACGATCCTGAGCGCATCGATGTCTAAGCCGCTGTCGGTTTCATCGAGCACGGAGTATTTGGGTTCCAGCATCATGAGTTGGAGAATTTCGTTACGCTTCTTTTCACCGCCAGAGAATCCTTCGTTTACGGAACGCGCGGTGAAGCTACGGCTCATTTCGAGCTGATCCATGCGAGCATAGAGTCTTTTGTAGTAAGCGACGGCATCGAGTTCTTCACCCTTTGGAAGACGAGCTTGCAGGGCAGCGCGGATGAAGTTGGCATTGCTGACGCCTGGAATTTCAAAAGGATACTGGAAAGCGAGGAAGAGTCCGGCGCGGGAACGTTCATCAACACTCATACTGAGAACATCTTGGTTATCGAGAGTGATGGTGCCGGAGTTGACCTGATAGTCTTCGTGACCGCAAAGAACTTTACTCAAGGTGCTTTTACCGGAGCCGTTGGGGCCCATGATGGCATGGACTTCACCGGGCTTGATCTCAAGAGAGAAGCCTTTGAGGATTTCGCGGTCGGGGATACTGGCGTGGAGGTCTTGGATGTTCAGGCTCATGGGGAAAATTAGGAAGGGATAAGGGGTAAGAGAAAAGGGATAAGTAAAATCAGCGGGAGGCGACTTTCTGGTTTTTGTCAACGCAGGTTGGGCAGAGTCCGCGAATGGCAATGGCGGGTTCGGTGACCTGACATCCTTGGGGGAGCTTCCAGAATTTGGTAACGTCGAGCTTCTCAATGGGGTCGGCATCCATCATCACACCGCATTGTTCGCAATGAAAATGGACGTGATCATTGAGGTTTGCGCAGAAACGGGAGGAATCGCGGTCGACATTGACCTGACGGATCAGGCCATGCTCAATCAATGCGTCGAGACAGTTGTAAACCGTTGCCAGTGAGATAGTTGACATCCGATCTTTAGAGCGAAGGAATACCTCAGTGGCTGTGGGATGGTCAAAGGAGGAACGTAGCACCTCATGCACCACGCTGCGCTGCGGCGTCATTCGCAAATCAACGGGCATCGCGTGTTCTTCGTGTGAGGGTGCTTGTAGTTTCATAAGGGAAGAACTGGACCAAAAGAGTGGGGAAACACCATAGGCCTGATTGTGATGAGATCAAGAATCATTCTAATTCAAAATGAATAACGAGTGTATTATCCTCTCGGATGCTCTAAAAACGTGATACCCCTGCGTTTTGTGCCTTTGCGACTTTCGGCATTCTAGGTATGCTTTGCCAGAATTATGAAACTTGGACTTATCGGCTGTGGTAAAATGGGTGGCGCTCTCCTGCGGGGGGCTTGCAAAGCATCCCTTGTGAAAGCCAAGGACGTCATTGTCTTTGA
>VFKY01000143.1 GCA_009885275.1 Verrucomicrobiota bacterium
CATCTCCATGCTTCCATCGAGGCGGCATTGGAGAAAATGGATGCCGTAGGACGGGAAGGACAGGGGAATGAGGCTGCGAGCGTGGCATGGAAGGAAGTGGTCAAGGCGGGGCCGACAGCATTATTGCCCCTTCTTTCGGCAACGGGTAAGGGCAATGTGGTGGCGGACAACTGGCTGCGCTTGGCGGCAAATGTTATTGCGGATCAAGCGGCGAAAGCTAACGCGCCATTGCCACTAATTGAGATGGAGGCTTTTCTCAAGGACACCCAAAAGGCTTCGTCAGCGCGGCTGTTGGCATTTGATTTGATACAGCAGTCAGATGCAGCAAAGGCAGATGCTATCGAGCCGAGCTTGTTGAACGATCCCTCTCAGGAGCTGCGTCGGGGTGCGGTGCAGAGATTGATCAAAGTGGGGGCGGCAAAAGTTGACGAAAAACAATTTGATGAGGCCAAGATCACCTATGGCAAGGCACTGGATGCGGCGCGTGATGAGGATCAAGTCAAGGTCATCGCAGAATCGTTGACGAAGCTGGGGGTTGAAGTGGATTTGCCGAAGCATTTTGGGTTTCTGATGAAATGGCAGATCATTGGCCCTTTTGATAACGCCAAGCGCGGTGGTTTTGATGTCGCCTTTACACCTGAGAAAGAGATTAAACTCGATGCAATCTATGAAGGCAAGGGCGCTCAGGTGAAATGGCAATCGTTCGAGAGCAAGCATGAATATGGCGAGATCGATTTCAATAAGCCGCTGGGCATGCTCAAAGATACCATTGCCTATGCTCAGACCAACTTTCAATCAGCAGAAGCACGGGATGCCGAGATACGTCTCGGTAGCAAGAATGCGTGGAAGGTATGGCTTAACGGGGAGCTGCTCTTTGGCCGGGATGAATACCATCGCGGCCGGAAGATGGATCAATACAAACTCAAGTGTAAGCTTAAAAAAGGCGCCAACACTATCCTTGTAAAATGTTGTCAGAACGAGCAGACCGAAACGTGGACCACCGAATGGGAGTTCCAGTTGCGAGTGTGTGACGCCACAGGGACGGCGATTAAGGAAGGATGAAGAAGGAGAGGGATAAGGAGAAGGGATAAGTGAACGAACATCAGCTAGGAAATCAAATATTTATGAAACGTCGCATTGCGCTTAAGACCTCTTTTATTGTTTTAATTACAGCCTTCAGCCTTCAGCCCTCAGTCTTTCCTTCTGACTGGCCTCAGTTTCGCGGTCCCGGCAGCACGGGGTATGCGACAGACAGCAAGATTCCGGAGACGCTTAAAGTACAGTGGGCGGCAGAGTTGCCGGGGCGCGGTCTATCCAGCCCTATTATAGTAGGGGACAAAGTTTTTATCACGGCCGCCAGTGGTCCGAAGCAGGAAAAGTTGCACGTTATTTGCATGAAGGTCGCCGATGGCAGCAAGGTTTGGGAGCGCCAGTTAAAAGCGACAGGGCGCACCATGTCGCACGAGAAAACTAATGTGGCCGCACCGAGCCCCTGCAGTGACGGGAAACGCATTTTTGCCCTGTGGTCCTGCAATGACCTCGTCGCCTTTGATCTCGATGGCAATTTGCTTTGGACGCGTGGTTTGACCGTTGATTATGTGAACGCGAGCAATAGTTTAGGGATGGCCTCTTCTCCTATCGTGGTCGGAGAGACGGTGGTGGTGGTGATTGAGAACGACAGTGAAAGCTATAGCCTCGGAATTGATGTGAACACAGGCCGGAACATCTGGAAAATGGATCGCCCCAAGGCGGCCAACTGGTCCAGCCCCATCGTTTTTAAGGCGGACGATCAAAGCCTACCCGTTGTTGTTTTACAGTCGAAGGACGGACTGGTGGCGGTTGATGCTGCGACGGGAAGTCGTTTGTGGGAGTATACCGATGGTGCTTCGACTATGTCCTCAAGCGTCGCCGCCAACGGCATCATTTATGCCCCTTCACATGGCCTGACGGCCTTGAAGCCTGATAAAAATGGAGGTGCCCCCGAGCAACTTTGGCGGAGCGAGCAATTAAACCCCTCGACAATAAGTCCCGTGGTGGTGGGAGATTCGATCTACAGTATTAATAGTGCCTCAGTGATGACGGTGGCCGCCCTTAAAGACGGGGAGCGCGGGTGGAAACTTCGTTTGACCGGCCCCTTCAGCGCTTCTCCTGTGGCGGCAGGAAAAAAAATAGTCGTCGTCAGCGAGAAAGGCGTGGTGCAAATTGTGGACACGACTGCTTTGGAAGGGGCTGTGACAGCGCAGTTGTCGTTGTCGTTATTGGAGAATCAACATATTTTGAGCACGCCATCCTTGCAGGGGAACAGCGTCTTTGTCCGCAGTGACGGGCATCTTTGGAAATTGGGGGAATAAAATACCCGTTGAATCAAAAAGTTCAGATTATTGCAAGAAATATTAAAAAAGGGGTTGCGCGCCTTGGGTAACCCGCTAAAGTCCGCGCTCCAACATTCTCGGCCCTGCTTGCAGGGCGGTTTAACTGGCCCGCTTCGGCGGGTTTTTCTATCGGGAGCAGCTCCGGACAAGAAGCGCGCCATACAAGGGCGGCGTGTCTTTCCGAATCGCAACTGATAGCGAGCGTGAAACCATTTTGACATCGTTATGCCTACTATCAACCAACTCGTGCGTTTCGGCCGCAAGGACAAAGCGGACAAATCTAAATCACCAGCTCTCGCGAACTGCCCGCAACGTCGTGGTGTGTGTTTGCAGGTAATGACAAGAACGCCTAAGAAGCCGAATTCGGCTCTTCGTAAGGTTGCAAAGGTTCGCTTGACGAATGGATTTGAAGTTATCGCATATATCGGCGGTGAGGGGCACAATCTTCAGGAGCACTCGATTGTTCTTGTTCGTGGCGGTCGTGTAAAGGATTTGCCTGGTGTTCGTTATCACATTGTTCGCGGGACTTTGGACTGCCTTGGGGTGGACAAGCGTCGTCGTGGTCGTTCTAAATATGGAGCGAAGCGTCCGAAGGCTGGCGCGGTAGCGGCGCCTGTAAAAGGCAAGAAATAATCCAACCCTTTAGCTATTCTTCATCATGTCACGCAGAAAAAGAGTATTCGACAAGCCTGTCACTAAAGACGCTCGCTTTGATAGCGAATTGGTTTCCCACTTGATCAACAAGATCATGATTTGCGGTAAAAAATCAACGGCTGAGCGCATTGTTTACGCGGCTATTGATCGCATCAACGAAAATAGCGATGCCATTGATCCTTTGGAGTTGGTCACGCGTGCTATTGAGAACGCTAAGCCTCGTGTTGAAGTCAAGGCTCGCCGCGTGGGTGGTGCTACATATCAGGTTCCTCTTGAGGTGGCCCCGGGCCGTTCGGAGGCGATGGCGCTTCGCTGGATTATCGGTTTTGCTCGTAATCGTAAAGGAGTGCCAATGCATATGGCCTTGGCTAATGAATTGAAGGACGCATCTAGCAATCAGGGTAATGCCATTCGCAAGCGTGATGATGTGCATAAGCAAGCTCAGGCTAACCGTGCATTCGCTCATTTTCGCTGGTAGTATCGCCCCCTTAATTTTTTTAGTTCCTTTTTGATTTATTTGTCTCATGTCTGCAAACCTTAATTCGCCAAATCGAGAATACCCATTGGAGCGTACGCGTAACATTGGTATTTGTGCCCACATTGATGCGGGTAAGACGACATTGACGGAGCGTATCTTGTTCTATACGGGCATGATTCATAAAATTGGTGAGGTGCATGATGGTGCAGCCACTACCGATTGGATGGAGCAGGAAAAAGAGCGTGGGATCACCATTACCTCTGCTGCGGTTACGACTAAATGGAAGCAGTTGGCTGAGAAGGATATCTACAAGAACTACGAAGGTCAGGATATTCGTGTTAATATTATCGATACACCTGGTCACGTTGACTTCACTGCAGAAGTTGAGCGCTCACTTCGAGTTCTTGATGGAGCGATTTTTGTGCTTTGTGGAGTTGCGGGTGTTCAGCCGCAATCCGAAACGGTGTATCGTCAGGCGGAAAAATACGGAGTGCCTCGTATCGCCTTTGTTAACAAAATGGATCGCACGGGTGCTAATTTTGCTCGCGTTGTGGAAGATGTCCGCTCGAAACTAGGTGCTAACGCTTGGCCAATTTTAATTCCGATTGGTGCTGAAGATCTTCTTATCGGCCAAATTGACGTTGTAAATAAGAAGGCTGTAATTTTCTCTGATGATGACAAGTTCGGTTCTACTTACATTACGCGTGATTTGCAGGGTGATGAAATTGCCACTGCGGACAAGGCTTATGACGCTTTAGTTGAAGAGTTGTGTAACGTAGATGATGAGATTGGGACGATGTTCCTTGAGGAAAAGCCTATCTCAATCAAGGATGTAAAGTTAGCGCTGCGTCGTGCAGTGATTAGCTTGAAAATTATCCCTATGGCGGGCGGTTCCGCCTTTAAAAACAAGGGTGTTCAGTACCTTGTGGATGCAGTGGTTGATTATCTCCCTGGTCCTCTTGATATTCCAGCGGCTCAAGGTCAGCATGCGGATGATGCAAGTGTTAAGGTAGAGGCTCGCCCCAATGACAATGAAAAATTTGTCGCTCTCGCGTTCAAGCTTTGGAGTGATAAGTTTGTCGGTAAGCTAGTTTTCTTCCGCGTTTACTCTGGATGCGTGAAGAAGGGTGATGTGGTTTACAATCCTCGTACTCGTCGCTCTGAGCGCGTCGGTCGCCTTATTCAGATTCAGGCGAATATTCACAAGGATATTGATTGTTGCTACTCTGGCGACATCGCGGCCATGGTTGGCATTAAGAATGTCACGACTGGTGATACTCTCGCAGAGGAGGATTACGATATCCTGCTTGAGCCGCCATCATTTCCTGAGCCAGTTATCTCGATGGCGGTTGAGCCTAAGAGCAAGGCTGACCAAGAAAAAATGGCTATTGCCTTGCAGCGCCTTTCTGACGAAGATCCTACATTTATTGTTCGTACGGATGAGGAAACCGGACAGACGATCATCGCCGGTATGGGTGAGTTGCACTTGGAAATTCTTCGTGACCGTATGTTGCGTGAGTTCAAGGTGGACACTAACGCAGGTGCTCCACAAATTGCATATCGCGAAACGCTTACACAGCCTGCGGATGGAGAAGGCAAGCTCGTCAAGCAATCAGGTGGTCGCGGTCAATATGGTCACGTAATTGTTAAGGTGATGCCTAACGAGCGTGGAAAAGGCGTTACGGTTGAAAACAAGGTTGTTGGTGGCACGATCCCCAAAGAATATATCAACTCTTGTAAGTCTGGCGTAAATGCAGCCATGTTGAATGGCATTATTGCAGGCTATGAAGTAGTAGATATTCACGTGGATATTGTTGATGGATCCAGTCACGATGTGGATTCCAACGAAAACGCTTTCAAAATGGCAGCAATCTTCGCCGTAAAGGATGCGCTCAAGAAAGCTAAATGCATCATGATGGAGCCCATCATGGCTGTAGAGGCAACTACTCCTGAAGATTATCAAGGTGATATCATGGGTGACCTTAATCGCCGTCGCGGTAGGATCACATCTATCGATAGCCGTAACAACATGAGCATTGTGAAGGCAGAGGTGCCTTTATCGGAAATGTTCGGTTACAGCACCACAATTCGTACACTTTCCAGTGGTCGCGCATCTTACTCGATGCAGCCTTCTCACTTTGAGCAGGTGCCGCAACAAATTGTGGATAAACTAGTAGAACAACGCGGAGGCAGTAAAAGAGCCTAAGTACAATTTATTTTAGAATTAGCTGGACAAAGTCATGCAAAATCAACGCATCAGAATTCGCCTACGCGCCTACGATTATCGTGTGCTGGATAAATCCACAGCCGAAATCGTGGAAACCGCTAAACGCACAGGAGCCAAGGTTGCAGGACCTATCCCATTGCCAACGCGTATTGAGAAGTTCAATGTGAACCGCTCTCCTCACGTAGACAAGAAGTCCTCTGAACATTTCGAAATTCGCACGCACAAGCGCCTGTTGGACATTGTTGATCCTACTGCTCGCACGGTGGATGAATTAAAAAAACTGAACCTGCCTTCTGGCGTGGACATCACCATTCGCATTTAGGCATTTTAACTGAGGAGTAAATCCATGAGCATCGGATTAATTGGCAAAAAAGTGGGCATGACCCAAATTTACGGAAAAGACGGCAGATCCATTGCGGTAACTGTTGTTGAAGTCGCGGGCAATCAAGTTGTGCAGGTTAAAACTGCCGAGAAAGATGGCTACAGTGCGATTCAGGTAGGGTTTGATGAGAAGAGAGAGTCTCGTTGCACCAAGCCTGAGATTGGTCATTGCAAGAAGAACGGCGCAACTCCGAAATACATTCTTCGTGAGTTCCATGTAGAGGGTGAAGCGCCTGTGGCGGGCACTCAACTTGGTGCAGATAAGTTTGCGGTTGGTGACTATGTAGATGTGATTGGCACTACTAAGGGCCGAGGCTTTACTGGCGTTATGAAGCGATATAATTTTAGTGGTCAGCCAGCATCTCACGGACACATGATGCATCGCAGAACAGGATCAATCGGTTGCCGTCTGACTCCTGGTCGCGTTTGGAAAAATCAAAAAATGCCTGGTCGTCATGGTCATTATCGTCGCACCACACAAAATTTGGAAGTGATTCAAAGCCGTCCTGAAGATGGTGTGCTCCTTATTTCTGGAGCGGTTCCGGGGCCCAATGGCAGTTATGTTATTGTGCGTCCTGCTAAAAAGAAACAGGCGAAAAAGTAATTTGGAAGGACTGCATCTATCATGTCATCTATCGTATTAACTATTGATGCCGCTAAGCAGGCAAAGCTGAATCTTGTGGAAGGTCACAAGGGTAAGCAAGCCTTACATGACGTTATCGTCGCTTATCGTGCGAACCGCCGTGCTGGCACAGCTTGCACCAAATCTAGAGCTGAAGTTGCCGGAAGTGGCAAAAAACTTTGGAATCAAAAAGGAACAGGCCGCGCCCGTATGGGGAGTGCTCGTTCTCCTATTTGGAGCGGAGGTGGTGTCGTCTTTGGTCCGAAACCTCGTGATTATTCCAAAAAAGTAACCAAGTCAGTCAAGACCTTAGCTTTTCGCACTGCGTTAACATCCCGTATCTCAGCTGGTGATGTATTGCGGACCAAAGATTTCAGTATCACTGATGGCAAAACTAAATCATTCGTTAAGGCTGTTGCTGATCACACTGACAATTTTAAAGTTTTGATCGTTTCGAAGTCTTTTGACGAAATAACATTCCGCAGTGGGCGCAATGTTCAGGATGTGCTTCTTATGTCCGCCGATGAACTTAACGCTGAGCATCTCTTGGCCTACAACAAAATTATCATTACCGACAGCGCGTTGGAAACCCTTGAACGGAGGACTGCATAATCATGAAAGATCTTTACCAAGTTATTAAGACTATCCGTCTCAGCGAGAAGGCTACACTTTTGGGTGAAAAATTTAATGAATATGTTTTCATTGTAGATCCAAGATCCACTAAGATCGAGATCAAGCAGGCCGTTGAAAAACTCTTCGGCAAGAAAGTTGCGGACGTTCGCACGATGAATGTCGCTGGTAAGAAAAAGCGTGAGCGTCGTGCTGATGCTGGCCGTACTAATCATTGGAAAAAGGCCATCGTGCGCCTCAAAGCAGGTGAAAAAATCGAACTCGCCTAATCACTCAATTCCGCCGAGCAACTTGCTAACCCTATTTTAAGAATCCGCGTCATGGCTCTCACAACATTCAAGCCCAACACGCCTTCAAACCGCTACAAACAGTGGCCTAGTTTTGAGGAGATCACCACTTCTGAACCGCAGAAAAGCCTTACGGTTGCTTTGCGCAAATCAGGTGGCCGTAATAACACGGGGCGTATTACCTGTCGTCATATTGGTGGTGGTCACAAACGCCGCTATCGCATGATTGATTTCAAGCGCTCTCGGCACAACGATCCTGCTACTGTAGTTTCTGTTGAATACGATCCAAATCGCTCTGCACGTATTGCCTTGATTGAATATAAGGATGGTCAACGAAGCTATATCTTAGCTCCAAGCGCAATCGTAGTCGGTGCTACTGTAATGTCAGGAGACAAAGCGCTCCCTGAAGTCGGTAACGCGCTACCTCTTCGTAATATTCCTCTTGGTACCCATATTCATAACATTGAAATTGTCCCTGGTAAGGGTGGTCAAATTGCACGTTCCGCTGGCCAGGTCGCGATACTTTCCAACCGTGAGGCAAACTACGGGCTCGTCCGTCTTCCTTCCGGTGAAATTCGCAAGATTCTCGCTGAATGCTACGCGACCATCGGTCAGGTTGGAAACATTGAACACATGAATGTAGTCAGTGGAAAAGCTGGCCGCACACGCTGGCAGGGCACTAGGCCTACAGTTCGTGGTATGTGTATGAACCCGATTGATCACCCCAATGGTGGTGGTGAAGGTCGATCCAAGTCAGGTGGTGGTCGTCAACATTTGCTTAGTCCTTGGGGACATGCAAAAGGACAGAAGACTCGTAAAAAAGGCAAGAGTTCTGCTCGTCTCATTGTTCAAGGCCGCAAAGGCAACAAGGGCACCAAATAACAATTTATTGAACCAAGTATTTTAATTCCGTTATGGGACGCTCACTAAAAAAAGGACCATTCGTCAACCAGAAACTCCTCTGGAAGATTGACCAAATCAACGAAAGCGGCGGTATCAAGCGCCCGATCAAAACATGGGCTCGCGCATCCATGATCACCCCCGATTTCGTTGGACACACCTTTCTCGTTCACAACGGTAAAGACTTCATTAGTGTGTACGTGACGGAAAATATGGTTGGTCACCGCTTGGGTGAGTTTTCTCCTACTCGAGTATTTAAAGGACATGGCGCAACAACGGCCAAAGTTACGAAATAGTCAGTTAAGTTAATAATCTACAGCTCAATTCTTCTTTGAAAATAACGCTCCATAAACTCAGTCAAACATTCACGCCACTATTCTTGGCGGGGATGTTCTACGGCCAAGTTTTAGGGCAGACAAATGATGCGATTGAACTGAAGGAAGCGCGAACTGCGTTGCAGTTTTCGGCTTCCCGTATTGGTGATCTAGAGTCTCGACTGGGGAAGGCTAAAGAACAGGTTAATTCTCTTGCGGACAGTCTCGCTGTTGCTAACGCAGACATGCGTCAGAATCGCGAAGCCTACGAAAAACTACGCATACAACTTGAAGGACTTGGACTAGCGGCGTTGGATGCGTCCAATGCTGAACTACAACAGCGATTGCTCAATGCTTTGAGTGATCTAAGAATTCTAAATCAACAAAAACAAGCACTCGCGGCAGCATTGGTTAGCCTATCAGAGTCCAGCATGGTTCTTGCCAAGCAGTCTAGTGACATCATAGATATCAATTTTAAGAAAGAATTGGATCAAAGTTTTGAGCTTGCTGACAAGGCGCTCACAGATATGAAGATCGAGAGTGTCGCAGTTAATGATGCGGACTTACAATCAGCCAAAATTGTAAGCATCAAGAGTGATCTAAACATTGCAATTTTGAATGTTGGTTCAAAACACGGGGTGCATCCTGGAATGCCATTTTCAATTTTCCGCCAAGATAAACCCATAGCCCACGCTCTTGTTGTGGATGTCCGCAACGGCATCTGTGGCGTGGTCGTCCAAAATCTCATCAACAATGATGAGCCGGTAAAAGTGGGTGATACAGGCAAAGTGGAAGCAATGAAAGGTTAATCAAAGAAACGTCATGGAAGTTAAAGCCATCCTCAAATACGTGAGAATATCCGACCAAAAGGCTCGGGAAATAGCCCGTGCCATCCAAGGGATGCCGGTTTCACAAGCACTTAGCGTGCTAGATTTCACTCCTAAAAAAGCTGCAGCTCTTTTCGGTAAAACGCTCCGTTCCGCGGTTGCTAATGCTGAGAATAATCATGAGATGGACGCTGATGATCTTTTCATCAAGAGTGCCACAGCAACTAAGGGTCCGGTATTGGGGCGCATAATGCCGCGTGCTCGTGGTTCAGCTGGCGCCATCAAAAAACGCATGAGCCATCTTACTCTTGTACTCGCAAAGAAAGAGGCCGATGAAACTCCAAAAGCAGATAAAAAATCTAAAGAGGTAAAAAAACCAAAGTCTGCTGTGACGGCTTAGTATCTAGCTCGACATAATCCAATTAAATTTACAAAATTATGGGTCAAAAAGTAAATCCAATCGGCTTCAGGCTTGCAGTCAATAAGGACTGGCGTTCCAAGTGGTATGCATCAGAGCAGGACTTCGCTGACTTTCTTCACGCCGATTTGAAAATTCGCGCCTACCTCAAAGGCAAGCTTTCATCAGCAGCACTTTCAAAGATCGTAATCGAGCGCGCCTGGAACTTGGTTCGCATTACGCTACACACAGCTCGCCCTGGTCTTGTTATTGGTCGTAAAGGCCAAGAAATTGAGCTAATGAGCGGTGAGATTTCCAACATGTGTGGAGGCAAACAGGTTAAGATTGACATCATGGAAATTCGCCAACCTGAGCTCGACGCTCAGCTTGTTGCAGAATCTGTGGCCACTCAATTGGAGCGTCGTATTTCGTTCCGTCGCGCAATGAAGCGTGCAGTGCAGACGGCAATGGACATGGGTGCTGACGGGATTCGTATCCGTTGCGCTGGTCGCCTTGGTGGTGCTGACATCGCCCGCGCTGAGTTCTATCGCCAAGGTAAAGTTCCCCTTCAAACTTTGCGCAGTAATATTGATTACGGATTTGCCGAAGCTCGCACCGTGTACGGTATCATTGGCATCAAATGCTGGTTGAATAGAAAGCCAGAAGTGGAAGGCGCGCCACAACCTGAACGCCGCAATGATCGCGAGCGCCGTGGAGGTGCCGGTGGCCGAGACGGAGATCGTCGTCCGCCACGTCAGGGAGTTGGAGATCGTCAACCTAGAGGTGACCGCAGTGCTCCAGCAGTTGAGCAGGCCTAAACAATTTAATATTAAGACTAGCAACCATTCGGAGGATTTGAGATATGGCAATGTTGCCCAGCAGAGTTAAGCATCGTAAAACCCATCGCGGTAGCCGTAAAGGCAACGCGACCACTGGTAATAAAGTAAGCTTCGGCGAGTACGGCTTACAGACACTAGAGCGTGGATGGATCAAGAATACGCAGATTGAAGCGTGTCGCGTAGCTATTACGCGTCATCTTAAACGCAAAGGATCAGTGTTTATTCGCATTTTCCCTCACAAGCCAGTGACTGCTCGTCCGCCAGAAACTCGAATGGGTAAAGGTAAGGGTGCACCTGAGTTTTGGGTTGCTGTGGTTTATCCTGGCACAATGCTGTTTGAGGTATCCGGTGTTAGCGAAGCGCTTGCAAAAGACGCGTGTCGTTTAGCATCCAATAAGTTGGGGCTTCGGACGCGTTTTGTCACGCGTCAAGCCATGCATTAATTGATTGAGAAAAAGAAAACGCAGCAAGCGATATGAAGATCAAAGAACTTCGCGAATTAACGATAGACGAAATTGGTGGGAAGCGCCGTGAATTGAAGCACGACATGCTCACCATGAGAGTGCAACAAGCCAGTGGTCAGTTGGAAAACCCCAACCGGATCAAACACTCGCGTCGTGATATCGCGAGAATGGAAACCATTATTTCTGAGCGCCGCCTAAATTTGGTAGTAAGCAAAAGCAATGGCGAGGCTAAAAAACCCAAAGTCAAAGCAGCCGCATCTGAAGCGACTCCCAAGACTGTAAAAAAATCAGCTAAGAAGGCTGCAAAAAAATCAGCCAAAAAGACTTCGGTCTAAGCTGCTTAGAAACGATTTAACGAGAACCTGAACGATGACTGAAGTGCAAACACCCGAAACCACAGTGACACGCGTAACCGTGCGCAAGACCCGAGTTGGCGAAGTAGTGTCCGATAAGATGAACAAGACTATTGTGGTCGAAGTGGAGCGTCGAGTTCCGCATCCTAAGTTCAAGAAGATTGTACGTATGACATCGAAGTTTTACGCCCATGATGAAGATGGGAAAGCAAAAATTGGTGACAAAGTTAGAATCGAAGAAACACGTCCGATGAGCAAGCTCAAGCGCTGGAAGCTTGTGGAAATATTGGCTCATTAAACTACTTTAGACGGAACTAAATTACGCAAGGAGATCAAGTTTATGTTGCAAATGGAATCTGAAATCGCGGTTGCCGACAATACTGGCGCTCGTATGGCTGAGATGATTGGCGTCATCGGTAAAAAGAATAAACGCACTGCTGGAGTGGGTGATATTATTACTGCTCACGTTCGTCTTTCATCGCCCACGGCGGCAGTAAAAAAAGGTGAAGTAGTTCGCGCTGTTGTGGTACGCACCGCTGCCCCTATCCGTCGTAACGACGGATCAATTCTTCGTTTCGACAAAAACGCGATTGTCATTATTGATAAGGACAACAATCCCCGTGGCAGTCGCATATTTGGACCAGTCGCCCGTGAACTGCGTGACCGTAATTTCATGAAAATCGTTTCCCTCGCCCCTGAAGTGCTATGAGTAAAATTAAGACACATGTTAATAAAGGCGACCGCGTAGAGGTCATCACTGGAGCCCATAAAGGTGCTCAAGGTACAATTCTTCAAGTTTTACCCAAGAAGAACCAAGTTCTTATTGAAGGAGTACGCCTAATTAAAAAGACGATTCGCCCTACCCAAGAGCGTCCACAAGGTGGCATCATCGAAAAAGAAGGGCCTTTGCACATTTCTAACGTTAAACTAGTTGAAAAGGGCAAATAGCCAGTCACATTGCCTACCCCATATTCGCGGTCACAAAGTGAGGCTGCGGGGTGAGAAACCAAAAGGGTGTTATTATCATGGAACCAGAATTGTTAACATTATACAAAGAGAAGTTAGTCGTGAGCCTCAAAGCTCAACTTGGGTTGGATAATATCCATCAAGTGCCACGTCTTGAGAAGATAGCTATCAACTGTTCAGTTGGTAAGGAGTCAGATCGCAAGCAGGCTGTGGAAGATGCGGTTAAGGAAATCAGTTTGATTACCGGCCAGAAGCCGATCATCACCTACAGCAAGAAGGCGATCGCTAATTTCAAACTTCGTGAAAATGAAGCGATTGGCGTGAAGGTGACTTTGAGAGGGCGTAAGATGTATGATTTTCTTATGCGCTTAGTAAAAACAGCCATCCCTCGTATTCGTGACTTTCGTGGTATTACTCCACGTGCATTCGATGGTCGTGGCAATTACACGCTTGGTATTGCTGAGCAATCAATTTTCCCTGAAATCGAATTAGATAAAATAAAGCGCTCCCTTGGTTATGATGTCACGTTTGTGACCAGCACCAATGTTGATGATCATGCCCGTGAATTGCTTCGTGCCTTGGGCATGCCATTCCGAGCCAAAACAAGTAGCCCGAACGCCGCAGAAAAAGTGGCAGTCTAAGCACAGAATCAATAAAGCCGAGGTATTAAGATGAGTGTTCTCACCGATCCAATTTCAGATTTTCTCACCCGCATTAAAAACGCGAGCCGTGCTGCCAAAGATGAGCTAAGCGCGCCCCATTCGAAAATGAAGGTAGAGCTTGCTCGTATTCTTCAAGAAGAGGGCTATATTTGGTCATACGAGGTTTTGCCTAATGATGGCAAACCACAGATCAAGGTTAAGCTCAAGTATCAGGGTAAAACCCCGGTAATTACTGATCTAAAGAGAGTTAGCAAACCTGGGCTTCGCCGTTATGTGGCGGTTGATGAAGTTCCTCGCGTGCTTGGAGGTCTTGGTATTTCCATTCTATCCACGTCCAAGGGTGTGATGACTGGCGCAAAAGCGCGTAGAGCCAAAGTCGGCGGCGAATTGCTGGCTCAAATCTGGTAACCAAAGAAATAGAATCATGTCACGCGTAGGTAAACAACCCATTTCGCTTCCTGATAAGGTCAAACTTAACTTCGGTGCAGATCGTGCTGTCCAAGTAGAAGGCCCCAAGGGAAAATTAAGCTACTCGTTGCCCGAGGGGATTGCTCTTCACCAGGAGGGAAACACTGTTTCATTGACTCGCTTGTCTGAAGAGCGCCGTGTTAAGGCTCTTCATGGCACTGCTCAACGGCTAATCACCAATATGGTGCTCGGTGTAAGCCAAGGCTTCAAAAAAGATTTGGAAATTCAGGGCGTTGGCTTTCGTGCTGCCGTCAAGGGATCTCATCTTGATCTTAGCTTAGGGTATTCTCATCCCTTGCTTCACCCGATTCCTCAAGGGCTTAAAGTTACGGTGAATGAAAATACCAAGATCAGTGTTGAAGGCACTGATAAACAGCTTGTGGGTCAGTTCGCTTCTGACGTTCGTAGTTATTACCCGCCTGAGCCTTATAAGGGTAAGGGTGTGCGTTATGTGGGCGAATATGTGCGCCGCAAAGAAGGCAAGAGCGTTAAGTAAACATTTAGGCGGATATAGATCATCATGGCTACCATTAAACGTAAAGAAATCAGGCGTCGTGTACATACTAGGATTCGCAAGAGTCTTCGTGGTACGGCGGAACGCCCTCGTCTCGCGGTTCACTTTTCAAACAAAAAAGTTTACGCACAACTCATCAACGATGACGAAGGAAAAACCATCGCATCAGCTTCGACAGCAGAAGCTTCACTGGCATCCAAGGCAGCAAATATCGCCACCGCCACCAAAGTTGGTGAAGCAATTGGTGACCGCGCCGTGAAAGCTAATATCACTAAAGTGGTTTTTGATCGTGGTGGCTTCTTCTATCACGGTAAAGTTAAGGCTCTCGCTGACGCTGCACGCGCCAAGGGACTTCAGTTCTAACTCAAGATTATATGGCAGCACCTTCCAATAATAGAAATTCCCGTGACAACTCGGCAGGCGCCGATGACAAAAGCGGCATGTCAGAAAAAGTAGTGTTCATCAATCGATGCGCCAAAGTTGTTAAAGGCGGACGCCGCTTTAGCTTCAGTGCATTGATTGTTGCTGGTGATCAGAAAGGCAAAGTGGGCTTTGGTTTCGGTAAAGCCAATGAAGTTTCTGATGCTATCAAAAAAGCGAGTGAAGCATCACGCAGAAACTTAATTACGGTTAGTATACTTAATACCACCATTCCCCATGAGGTGATTGGTGAGCATGGTGGTGGGCGCGTCCTTCTCAAGCCTGCATCACCAGGAACTGGCATTATTGCTGGCGGCGGTGTTCGCGCCGTCTGCGAGGCTGCGGGTGTTAAGGATGTTTTGGCAAAATCACTTGGATCTAGCAATCATGCCAATGTTGTAAAAGCCACGCTTGCAGCACTCACTTCACTCCGCATGCCGGATGAAATCTTGAAAATGCGAGGCAAGAAAAGTGCTGAGAAGAAAGCGCTCTAATCACGATTCACTAAAACACTTTTATAAGAGACAATCATGAGACTCAATAACCTCCAACCTCGTCCAGGTTCCAAGCATCGTCGTAAGCGCGTTGGCTGCGGTGAAAGCTCTGGCCATGGCAAAACTTGCGGCAGAGGGAACAAGGGACAAAAGGCCCGTTCTGGTAGTGCCATACGTCCAGGTTTCGAAGGTGGTCAGATGCCCCTGCATCGCCGCTTACCGAAAAAGGGTTTCAATAACACACAGTTTCGTGATGTCTTTGAAACCGTTAACGTAAGTGAGTTGAATGACCGTTTTGAAGATGGAGCCACTGTTAATGAGCAGACTCTTCGTGAATCAGGACTGGTTAATCGCCCTTGCGATGCCATTAAAATTCTCGGCAATGGTGAGTTGACTCGCAAGCTTACCGTTCAGGTTGATAAGATTAGCGCCTCTGCCAAAGAAAAAATTGAAAAGGCTGGCGGCACCGTCACCCTCACGGCATAAGGTGTGATATTGATTTTCACAGCCAACATGTTACAGCAAGCGACTCAGTATTAACCTGAGTCGTTTGTTATTTTAAGTCACGACACACACCATGATTTCCGCCTTCGTCAACATCTTCAAGATACCTGATCTTCGTCAGCGCATCCTCTTCACTCTCGCAATGATTATTATCGTGCGGATTGGTTATGCTATTACTCTTCCCGGTGTAAACCCGAATGTATTGCAAGCATGGATTGACAGTAAGGCTGATGCTGCGGCATCTCCATTCGCGGCAGCAGCTGCATTATTGAATGTATTCAGTGGTGGCGGCCTTGAGCGTTGTGCTATTTTTGCGTTGGGCATTATGCCTTACATCAGCGCCAGCATCATGATGCAATTGCTCACGGCGGTAGTTCCCAGTTTTAGTAAGCTGGCTCGCGAAGATGGCGGACGCCAAAAAATCAGTCAGTGGACACGGTTTGTCACCGTAGCGTTATGTCTTCTTCAAGGGTATTTGCTCGCTAAATCATTAGACACTCCCGGCCAGAATATTTTCCTCTATGGACTAGAAGATGTCATGAGAGATCACGGACCATTGGTTCCTAATTTTGGTTGGGGCTTTATTTTCACTGCGGTGATGACGATGACCGCTGGCAGTATGTTCATCATGTGGCTGGGGGAGCAAATTACCGAGCGAGGCATTGGTAACGGCGTTTCCCTCCTCATCAGTGTGAACATTGTGGCAGATCTTCCGGGCAGCATGGTGCTATTGTGGAAGACTTACATACTCAAACCCGATCCAGGCGCGATGGATGCAATTGCACTCTTGGCGTTACTCGTTTTGCTTGTTTCTGTGATTGCAGGGATTATCGCCCTGACTCAAGCGCAGCGCCGCATTGCTATTCAATATGCTAAGCGAGTAGTTGGTCGCAAAGTGTTCGGTGGTCAGACTCAATATATGCCACTCAAGGTAAACTATGCAGGTGTGATGCCTATTATTTTTGCTCAAGCCATTCTGCTCTTCCCCTCACAAATTATCAGCGGCTTCTTTCCTGATGTAGCGAGTGTTAATCAGTGGGTTCAATGGTTTACATCTGGGATGCCTTACATTGTAATTTCAACAACTCTCATCTTCTTCTTCAGTTATTTTTGGGTGGCCACGATGTTTCAACCCAATCAAATTTCTGAGGACTTAAAAAAGAGCGGTGGATACATTCCAGGTATTCGTCCTGGTAAACCGACTGCTGACTTTCTTGATTTCACCATGAGTCGCCTCACTTTTGCCGGAGCATTATTTCTCACGTTGATTTATGTGTTCCCGCTTTTGCTCCAACGTCAGTTGAATTTGGATCAGCGTGTTAGTCAGTTTTTCGGTGGAACAAGTATTTTGATCCTTGTAGGTGTGGTACTTGATGTGATGCGCCAAGTTGAAACCCATCTTTTGCAACGACATTACGATGGATTTCTTCGTAAGGGCAAGATTCGTGGGCGTGATCGTCAGACTACTGGCGGTATGACGGCCAATCCTCAGGCAGTGGTCTGGTTATGGACAGGGATTGCAATTATCGCATTGATTGGGATTTCGTATTCGATTTTTAAAGGCATCAAGTAAAACTGAAGTTTCGCTGCATTTACATGGCCCTCTCTTTTGACAGAATTCCTACTCGTCATGGGAAAGGGCTTGATGGGATTCGTCAGGCGGCGGCTCTTGCGCGTGATATTCTTTTGAAGGCCGCAGCAATGGTTGAGCCCGGCATTACAACGGCTGAAATTGATCGATTTGTCGCCTCTGAAATTAAAGTGCAAGGTGCGACGAGTGCATTTTACAATTACAAGGTTGGGAACAAAAGATTTCCCGGTCACATCTGTATTGGATTCAATGATGAGGTCGTCCATGGAATAGGAAGCGATCGAACTATTCAGCCTGGAGATATTATTAAAATTGATGTGGGGATTGAGAAAGATGGCTGGATTGGTGATAATGCATTGACCGTTCCAGTGCCTCCCATTTCTGCTGACGTGCAGCGCCTATTATCTGCCACAGAGGACTCTTTGGAGATTGCATTGGACTGGGCGCGAGATGGTCTCATGCTCGGAGACCTTTGTCACTCTGTTGAAAACTACGTACACCGCTTTGGTCTTAGTGTGGTTCGTGATTACGTTGGTCATGGCGTTGGACGTAAACTTCACGAAGAACCACAGGTACCAAATTATGGCATCAAGGGTACCAAGCCAAGATTACGTGCAGGAATGACTCTGGCCATCGAACCAATGATCAATCTTGGCGTTGAGCAGACTCAAACTTTGGCCGATGGCTGGACGGTAGTGACAGTGGATCGCAAACCAAGCGCCCATTATGAGCATATGGTGCTCATCACGGAAGGGGATCCTGAGATTTTGACGGCCCGTCCACGAATCAATCCGCCGCTAACTCAGCCGTTGAATCGTACAGTCGCCTGAGCCATACTGGTCGTATGACTAAGTTTCGCCCATGTATCGATCTTCATGCTGGTAAGGTGAAACAAATCGTTGGCTCCACGCTGAGTGATATTGGAAGCGGCCCCAAGGAAAATTTTGTAAGCAGTAAACCCGCCGCTTGGTATGCAGAGCAATATGGGAAGGATGGCCTGCTAGGAGGGCATGTCATTATGCTCGGCGCAGGCAATGAAGATGCGGCTATAGAAGCGCTTAGTGCTTATCCAAATGGGCTACAAATTGGAGGGGGGATCAAACCTGAGAATGCCGCGCGTTACCTGAATGCAGGTGCTAGTCATGTGATCGTTACTAGCTATATTTTTGACACAGATGGAAAATTTAGTGAGGAGCGACTATCCGAAATGGTGGCCTGTGTTGGTTCTGACCGCTTGGTGCTTGACCTCAGCTGTAAGGCTACACCATTAGGATGGAGAGTTTCGATGAACCGATGGCAAACGCTGACTGACTTATCAGTGGACCAGGAAGCATTTAAAAAATTATCCGTCTACTGCGATGAATTTCTTATTCATGCCGTCGATGTTGAAGGGAAATGTGAAGGGATCGATGAACAACTTGTGGAATCATTAAGTCAATGGTGTGACAAACCGGTAACCTATGCTGGTGGCGCGCGTAATCTGGATGATTTGTATCGAGTTCAGGAATTGAGTATTGGACGAGTTGATGTCACGATTGGAAGCGCATTGGACATCTTTGGTGGTATAGGCACGAAGTATGAAGATTGCGTGGCTTTTAATCGGCGATAGTGGGAGCGCTATTTTGGTGGCTCGATGGCTAGAACATCATTTAACAAAATGGCTGCCATGATATTGTCTGATGCAACCAATGTGGCAAAAGCAAAACCATTCTCCCTGCGATGGATATGCATGGACCGTAAATCGAGACCGGCATTCTTTAATCGCACGGCGATGGTCGCCAATGCTCCTGGCTTATCTTCGAGTTTAATGAGCAATGCATCC
Source organism: Verrucomicrobiota bacterium (assembly GCA_009885275.1). Taxonomy (GTDB): domain Bacteria; phylum Verrucomicrobiota; class Verrucomicrobiia; order Verrucomicrobiales; family Verrucomicrobiaceae; genus Verrucomicrobium. The sequence continues at coordinate 19,187 of VFKY01000143.1, forward strand.
TGAGTGATGGCTTTGAATCCATGATCGCGCAGAGCGCGAAGTGCTTCATCGTAGAGATCCACCGTGAGGACTATCAACCCGTGGTTTTCAATTGCCGCAAGGTCCAAGGCTTCAATATTAACTCCGCGTTCGGCGAGCAGACTTGTTATCGTGGCGGCTATACCACACTCATCAGGAACAAAAACGGCGATCTGTTTCATTGTAGAGAAGTGTTGTAGGGTTCGTTCATGGCGGAGGCGAAATCGTCGACAAAGGCATCAATAATGGATCGGCTGACGTGAGGCATGACAATGAGGTGACAAATGTCCTGATTAGGGGCGAGGATCCACTTGCGCATGATTGACTCTGGCGGCTTGGGAAAGACAACTGTGACGGAATTTTTATGCCGCCAGGCATTAATGCCAATTGCGCAAAGCTTGTCCACAGCATATTCGGCGCGCTCAAGACAGCCATTTACCGTATGCCGTAGGCCATCATGTCCGAGAGTGTGTAAACGATACCATAGAAAGAGTGGCGCAATCGCACTGCGTGAACCCGCAATAGTCGTATCCAGCGCGCCAATGTATTCGATGGATCGAGAAACACGTTCGACATGTTTTTTTCGAGCCAAAATTACGCCGCAAGGAATGGGAGAGCCCAGCATTTTGTGTCCGCTGATAGAAATACTGTCAGCGCCTGCTGCAAAGTTCCAGGGCTGGGCATCCTCGACAAATGGAAGGATCATCCCGCTTAAGGCTGCATCCGCATGGACGTAGGCTTTACTGATTGAGAGTTCATTCAGGATTGAGCGAATGGTCAATAGATTGTCTATTGCACCCTTCATGGTGGTGCCGATGTTGGCGAAGATGATGGGTGGAGCGTCGCGATGAATGCGCAGACTTTCTCGTAAGTCTTCGTAATCCATTTCACCGTTTGGCTGGCTCTTCAACATGAGACTGCGCGTGTGCTGCAGTCGTAGAATTTTGGCGACGCTGTAATGCGTGTCCTCCGAGAAATAACAGATGCCTTCGGGATAGGTTTCTCTTCCGACATAGAGGCCGTACATGTTGCCCTCCGTTCCGCCGCTCGTAACATATCCCCACCAGTCGTTGGCTTTTGCTTGGGCGAATTCGGCAAACTCAGCGACCACTTCGCGTTCGAAGTCCTGTGTATTCATGCGATAATTGGAACCGCTGAATGGATCGCCGACATTGTTCACAGAAAACTGAAGAAAACGGAATAGCTCCGAATAGTCGAACTCCTGATTGCAGGGATAGCCGATGTTCTTATCCCGCATCGCACTCAGACGCGCATACAAATCATCAAGCTTTTGACGATCTTCAGGGGTGAGGGCAGGAGCATTCACAAGATTGAGAAGGATACGTTTGGTATCCTGACAAAGATCACGATTAACTGCAAGCCTACTCTTCTTCCGGTGCCGGCTCGCCAATGCTGAACAAGTATTCCAAGTCCTGTTTGTCGAGATTGCGGGCGAAGCTTTCTTCACCGAGCACATCGTTGGAGAGCAGGCTCTTCTGTTCCTGGAGATGCCGGATTTTTTCTTCGATGGTATCACGCGCAAGAAGACGGTAAGCCATGACGGGTTGGGTTTGGCCGATGCGGTGGGCGCGGTCAATAGCTTGGTTTTCCACAGCAGGATTCCACCATGGATCATAGAGAATGACGTAGCTCGCGGCGGTGAGATTGAGTCCGCTGCCACCGGCTTTCAATGAGAGCAGGAAAACAGAAGGATTGGGGTCATTTTGAAATCCGTTGACGATGTCAGCGCGATTTTGAGAGGCTCCGGTGAGCCAATGATAAGGGCGCTCCAGCGCAATAAGCTTGTCGCGAATGATGGTGAGCATGGTGACAAACTGCGAGAAGACGAGCACCTTGTGGCCTTCGTCGTGTAGTTGTTCCAGTAACTCAAAGAGGGCGACAATCTTAGCGCTGTCTTCGTTGGCCGCATCGGGCTGAACCAGCGCGGGGTGACAGCAGATTTGACGAAGACGCGTGATGGCCTGTAAGATGGCGAAGCGACGTTTGTTGAGCGCATCAGCTCCTACGGAACTAAGAATCATATGCTGCGCTTGAGCCAGTTGCTCACGGTAGAGTTTGTCTTGAAGTCCAGAAAGTTCGCAGAGAATATTTTCTTCCGTGCGTGGAGGAAGTTCACGCGCGACCTGACCCTTCGTGCGGCGGAGGATGAAGGGACGCAAGCGGGAACTGAGTCGTGCCGCCGCGCGGTCATCCTTACGGCGATCAAAGTTCTTTTGGAAGTAAGCGCGATCCCCTAATGCGCCGGGTGTTGCAAAGGTCATTAAACTCCAGAGATCTAGTAGGCGGTTTTCCAGAGGAGTGCCCGTGAGGACGAGGCGGTTCTGGGCATGCAGTTGCCGGGCCGCACGGGTGACTTTGGAGTCGGGATTTTTGATTTGCTGACCTTCATCGAGAATAGCGGCGAGCCAGTTTACCTTTTGCAGTTCTTCAATACTGCTGCGCAACTGGGCGTAGTTCATGACCACGACATCCGCTTCCTCTTTAATAGCAGGAAGATTCAGGGTGTCCTTCTCACGTAGCACTTTCACTCTAAGAATAGGAGCCGCTTTGTTAAATTCGACCGCCCAGACATCGAGCACCGACTTTGGACAGATGACAAGACAGGGGGCGGGCGTTAGATTTTCTTCGCGTGCTTTTGATCGAAGCCAAAGAACCCAAGCAATACTCTGCACTGTTTTACCGAGACCCATGTCATCGGCCAAGACGCCACCAAAATGATTGATGGCCAGATAGACGAGGAATTGAAAGCCTTCCACCTGGTAGGGGCGGAGAGTTATCTTTAGATCATCAGGCACTTCTGGCTTGGTCAGTAAATCGAGCTCGGAAAGGCGTTTGCGGACACGCTCCCACAGTTCCTCTGGAATAAATTCTTTCCGTTCTTGCAAGGCCAGTTGCCGGGCATGAATCGGATGAGCCTCATCATTAAGATCATTGATATCGAGACCGAGTGCATCAATGGCGGTCTGCTGCTCTTCCGTCAATTCCAGAAGCACACTGCGCCATGTGCCATCCGCAAGGCGGACGAAGCCGCCACGCGCTGCGATCAGGCGACGAATCTCTGCCGGTTTGAGATCCAAGCCTTCAATGTCAAAGATAAGCCTGAGATCAAACCAGTCGATCCCAGCTTCATTAATTTGAAGTCTTACCGTGGCCTTTAGAGGGTCAGCCAAGATCGTCTGCAATCGCGAATCTGCTGTCAGTGTTATCCCCTCTGGAAGTGACAGTGCCCATGCATGAAAGTTCTCTGGGAAAGTTTTGGTGATACGAGAGCGGAAAGCATCGAGTTCCAGATCATAATTCGCTTTGATGCCTTCGAGGGTTGGTACGACGGCATCAAGCGTGGCGCGATCATAACAAGGAATGGCACCATCTGAGGCTCGCAGTTGTTCAATGACTTCCCAACGTTTCCCCTTCAATGTTTGGGTAAGCAGACCGTTCGAGCTGATTGCCTGAACTGATATGGCCATATGTTCCGTGCCGCCCTGTTCCACCTTGGCGAGACAGTGGGCAGTGAGACTCACTTTAAAAGACTCGTGAGTTACTCGGGATTCAATGCTTGGCGGCAAGGCCACTTCGAGCTGCTGAAGAAAGCGAATCCCTTCTTCAGTTGCCAGAGCTTCAAGCGGGATTTCGATACTTGAAGTGGTGTTGGAATCTTCCTCCAGCATGGCTGGCCCACGAAACACGGTGTCAGTGGTGATATAGAGCGATTCCGCAGCAGGTAGGTATCGGAGAGGCTTTGGCGCATCATTTCCATCAGCATCACTGAGTCGCAAAGATATGGAGTTTGTTTTCCCGGTGGAATCTTTGTTTTCTCTTGCATACCAGCGCAAGGGTTTTTCCACGAAGATGAAAGGTGTCTCATCAAGGGTCAGCAAATAATCTGATAACTCTTTCTGTAGGAGCAGTGCCGCGAGCCAGCGAGCGGCATCCACATTTTCAAGCCGCATGATAGGATGAATTTGTTCTCTTAATCCGCGCACGGCAGACACGAGAATCAGTCGAGAGTGAAGCGGAAGATCCAGTGCATTGTGTCGATCAAGTTCTACGAGTTGATCCAGCGCTGGTTCGGTGAGTGTGTGCCAGATTCCTTCCCTATCGCGAGATTGAAAGCGCACTTCATGGGGAGTGATAATAAGCCTGATCTCAGCGGATGCGGATTCAGTTTTGTCTCGCTGGCTAAATTCTCGGATACGTTCTGTCCAGAGAGGAATGTCGGCCTGTTTCCTCCAAGCATCGAGTGCGGCCCGCGTTTCGTTGAGCTTGGTGATGATTTCCAGAAACGCAGGATAGGTCAGCTTGCGCTCGATCAAAGCCGCTGCGAGGTAGTTCCAGAAATCGACAATATCAGTGGGCGGCTCGGGCCAGAGTTTGAGGGCGTCATAACTCTGAATGGGCCAGCGCGAATTTAAGCGCACGAGATCGTGATCATAAATCTCTTTTAGGGTTCGATAGCGCTCATAGCGTTTCTCCACCTTGGAGAGGTATTGCTCCTCCGAGGGGGAGAGCTGTCGCGAGAGTTTGTCTTCCACTATTTCCTGAAGGCTTTTTTGAGCATGGGTGACAGAAGATTCGGATGTTTGATGCACTTCAGCCTCGAGCATCGCGGCGCAGATGGCGATGGCGCCGTTTTCTTCATCATCACAGAAGCCACTCCAGTGATTGCCTTTTTTGATGAGTGTCACGCGTGTGGTTTCATCTTCAAATCGCACATCAACTTCGATCAAAGTGTCGGTGCATTGCAGCATTAACACTTTGCGTCTCTCAACGAGATTGCGGGAGGTGGCTACGACGGACTCGTCATAACCATTGAGAAAAAATTCGACATCTGCAGCGCTGGGCATGGGGAAAAGAAGTGAGAGCAGCGCCAACGGCGCGAACCGTTACGTTTACATACACCCTGTAAGTTTCGCAAGGCTCAGCACGTAATTTCCCAGACTTACTCACCAAAAGCATTTGCCCTCTGTCAACCCTCAGTCTTGATAATAGCTTGCCTCGCAGATACCCAACGATCTATCATTTCCCAGTTCTTAAATTGCCAATCATGAAATCACTACGTCCTCTTCGTCTCCCCCTGATAACCCTTGCCACTCTCGCTTGTGGTGTTTTAAGCCTTCATTCTGCGGCCCCTAAACCACTTTTTCAATCCAAGATCATCACTGCGGAGACGCCGAATCACTCCGTGGATATTGATGTGGATGTCAGCAGCGCGACAAAGCTATTTCTTGTCGTCACGGATGGTGGTAATGGTTTCGGTGCAGATTGGTCGGACTGGGCGGAACCTCGCCTCGTGATGGCGGATGGCTCTGAGAAGAAGCTCACTGAGATCGAATGGAAATCTGCCCAAGCGGGATACAACGAGCCACGGGTGAATGCGAATGCCGGTGGTCAGGGACTGCGCAGTGCGGGCAAGGAGATCGCGTATGGCATCGGCACCCATGCCAATTCTGTCATCGAATATGTACTGCCTGCCGGAGCCAAGCGCTTCAAGGCCCGTGGAGCTCTCGATGAAGGCGGAACCAAACAAGGCGGCGGCACCAGCGTTGAGTTTCGCGTTTACACCGAGAATCCAGGATCTCTTAAGGCCAGTGATCCTTCCACTCACGATCCAGCCGATGCCGTGGAGAATCTTGTCGCGCATCCAGAGGTGCAGGTGCAGCTCTTTGCCAGTGAGCCATTATTGATGAGTCCTTCCAGCATAGATATCGATGCACGTGGGCGAGTTTGGGCCTGCGAAGTGGTGAACTACCGCAGTCACAACGGCGAGCGCAAGGAAGGGGATCGCATTCTGATCGTCGAAGATACGGATCATGACGGTAAAGCCGACAAGAGCACCGTGTTTTATCAGGGTAACGATGTAAACAGCGCTCATGGCATTTGTGTGTTGGGCAACAAAGCGCTGGTATCGTGCGGCGATGAAGTCTTCTGGCTCATTGATGACAACGGCGATGACAAATCAGATCGCAAAGAAGTGATGTTTACCAAGATCGGCGGCGCCCAGCACGATCACGGCATCCACGCGTTCCACTTCGGACCAGATGGACGTCTCTATTTCAACTTCGGAAATTCAGGTAAACAACTCTGCGACAAAAATGGCGAGCTCATCACCGACATTCATGGCGTGAAATGCACGAATCAGAACAATCGGCCTTATCAACAAGGCATTATTTTCCGTTGTGAACTGGACGGTAGCAAGGTTGAGATGCTCGCCTGGAATTTTCGTAATAACTGGGAGGTCGCAGTCGATAGCTTCGGTACTTTATGGCAATCCGACAACGATGACGATGGTAATAAGGGCGTACGCATCAACTACGTCATGGAGTTCGGCAACTACGGCTACTCCGATGAAATGACCGGTGCGGGCTGGCAGTCGTCTCGTCTCGGTTTGGAGGCAGAGATTTCTCAGCGTCACTGGCATCAAAACGATCCCGGTGTCATTCCCAACATGCTGATAACTGGTGCGGGCAGTCCCACCGGTATGCAGGTCTATGAAGGTGAACTTTTGCCCAGTATTTTTCATGGCCAGCCGATCCATTGCGATGCCGGGCCGAATGTCGTGCGTGGTTATATCACGCAACCTGATGGCGCAGGCTACAAGGCGGAGATTGTCAATGTCCTCGAAGGCACAAAAGATAAATGGTTCCGTCCGAGTGATGTGGCAGTTGCGCCCGATGGTTCTTTAATCATTGCCGACTGGTATGACCCCGGTGTCGGTGGTCATGGCATGGGCGATATGACTCGCGGTCGTTTGTTCCGAGTCACCACGAAAGCGGCAGAGAAGTATACGGTTCCCAGTTTCAAACTGGACACTGTGGAAGGTGCCATCACCGCGTTGAAGTCGCCCAATGAATCACAGCGTTATCTCGCGTGGGAAGCCTTGCCGAAGTTTGGCGAAAAAGCGGAGCCTGCATTGAAAGCGTTGTTTGAAGATAAGAAAGCGCAGCCGCAGCATCGGGCGCG
>VFKY01000171.1 GCA_009885275.1 Verrucomicrobiota bacterium
AGCTTAGGACACCATCGTGGATGGGACACTGGGTTCTCACTCATTCTTGCACCTCATGCATTGGCTCCAGTTATCCTCTGCATGCTGGCAGGTCGACGCATCGGCCTGTTTGGTTCCGTCTATGTCACTTTGTTAGGATCAACCTTAGTGGAGGCCACTCATGTCCTGCCTTTCATCGCCATTGGCATGAGCCTTGGCTTTCTTGGAGTGCTTGTCACTCATGGGGTGCGCCGTCGCAGCCGATTGTTTACTTGCGGTTTCTATATAGGAGCCCTCGCCACTATCCACATGCTGCTCTTTAACCAACTGGCTGTCGCACTTAGTGGAAACTACGAAGCCTTGATGCTGGCCAGCCCAATGCTGGCAAGTATTCTCACGGTCATGATTGCGGGGGCCTTACTCCCCATCTTGGAAACACTCTTCCAAATGACAACGACCATTACTTGGCTCGAACAAGGGGATCTCAACCATCCACTGATGAAGCGACTCAGCATCGAAGCCCCTGGGACCTACCACCATAGCTTGGTCGTGGCCAACCTTGCAGAGGCTGCAGCGGAATCCATCGGAGCCAATGCCAGCATGTGCCGAGTATGCTCCTATTTTCATGATATCGGTAAACTGACCAAACCGGAATATTTCATCGAGAACATGAACCCTGATGATAATCCTCATGATGATCTGACCCCTCGAATGAGTGCTCTAGTGCTTATCGCTCATGTCAAAGACGGTGTCGATCTTGCGATCAAAAGCCGACTCAACAGTAAGATCATTGATGTCATTGAGCAACACCACGGCAACTCCCTCGTCTATTTCTTCTATCGCCGTGCGCTCGACCAAAAAAAGGAAATTCTCCGTCTTGTTGAAGAAGACAAAGCTCGTGAAGACGATGTTCCTGAAGTCTCTGAAGATGGTTTCCGCTATCCCGGTCCCCGGCCTCAATTTAAAGAAAGCGCCATCATCAGCCTAGCCGACGCCGTAGAGAGCGCTTCCCGCACTCTCGCCAAACCGACGCCATCACGCGTGGAACAAATGGTGGAGGACATCGTACGAAATCGCTTGCTCGACCATCAATTAGACGAGTGTGATCTCACCCTCGCAGAGCTCGCAAGTCTCAAACAAAGCTTCGTCAAGACTCTACTCAGTATGCTGCACAGTCGTATTCGATATCCCAAGGAACCTGAAGCCAAGCCTCCCGCAGAGGATACCCGCAAGCAGAGCAGTGAGATCGACTCAACGAAGGCATCATCAACTAAAGTCAATCACGCTGCGTGAATCCACGACTCAGCCTATACAATAGGCAGCGCCGCCAACGCTCATTCCTTAAACTCTGGCGCGATATTGCTCAGCACGCACTGCCCCACTGCCTTGCTGCCGCTAAAATAGACACCGCGCCGATAAAACACTTGGAAGAAGTTGAGATTGTCTTTGTTTCGGATCGCGTCATCGCGCGCGTGCATGCCGACTTTCTTGATGATCCTACGCCGACCGATGTTATCACCTTTCATCACGGCGAAATCCTGATCAGTCTCGATACTGCCGCGCGACAGTCCGCCCTATATGGACTGCGCTACGAACATGAAGCCGCGCTTTATATCATCCACGGCCTCCTCCATCTAGGCGGGTGGGATGACCATGAACCGAAAGAAGCGGCAGAGATGAGAGTTCTTCAAGATGGAATCTTGAAGAACTCTTTAAGCTTCAAGGGTTAAGGTTTCAGGAAATTGAAATCGCTACCAAATACCGATAAGTGTACCTAGCAGTTGCCAGGGACCAGCACTGGATTGAGACGGTGACGTACGAGGCCGTGTTGAGGTGCTAATACGACAAGTTCAGTTCGCTGCCTCCCATTCAGAACCATAAATTAAGGGATCGGAAAGGGGGCCATCGCCGCAAAAGAAAGAAGTTCTTCATCAGTCATATCACACGCAATCTCCCATTGCGCATCCGTTAACGGCACAGGAATCGGCCAGGAAGTATTGCACTTCCGACAGTGATGCTGGGGATCCTTGCTAATACCTTTGGTCAAGGTTGTCTAAACATTCTGAAACCTTAACCCTTGAAGCTTGAACTTACTCACCCTTCCATCGCTTCACGATCTCTAATGATTTTATCCACTGTGTTTTCCGTGATCATATTGCCTTTTGAATCTCGACCTTTGATGGCGAGCTCACTAAAATTATAACTGATCACCAAGTTCCGCAATCTTGGCTTCGGTTGCAGGTGAATGGCGAGACGCTGGGCATTACTCTCCTCTTCCGTTTCATGCCGTGCAAAGTAGAGCACCTTTGTTCCTGGCGCTTCTGATGTCAGCATATACTCCTTGTCTCGCGTCACTCCGCCAACGCGGCATCGCTTGGCATAAATGCGCCCTTGCTTTCCTTCACGATAAATCACGGAATAGACAGCCTGTTCATCACGCTTGAAAATGGCGATATAATTGGGATTTTTACCGACATGAAACTTGGGCGTTACTTTCACCACGCTCATGGAACCTTCCTTCGTGATAAACATCACTTCGTCCATACTAGAGCATTTGGCGATCGGCTCCCCCTCCTTCTTCAGACCAAATCCGGCAAAACCTTCTTTGGCATCAAGATAAAGCGTTTCATTGGCAACCGCAACTTCAGCAGCAGCGACCCGTTCGAATCCGGCAATCTCAGTGCGACGTTCCCGGCCTTTGCCATATTGCTTCAGCAAGCGCTCATAATAACTCACAGCATAACGCGTCAGCCCCTTCAAATAGCGCTGCACTTGATCCATATTCTCCTCTAACCCCTTAAGGTATTCATCCGCTTCGAAGGAGTTGAACTTGGAGATGCGCTTGATCTTGATCTCGGTAAGCCGGGTAATGTCTTCTTCCGTGATCTCGCGCTTAAACAAACTGACATACGGCGTCAAACCACGCCAAATGGCACCGATCACCCCATCCCAAGTGGTGCATTCTTCGATGTCACGATAGATACGTTTCTCGATGAAGATTTTTTCAAGGGAACTGAAGTGCCATTTCTCATCCAGCTCCTTCAGCTCAATTTCCAACTCCTGTTTAAGCAGTTGCTTGGTGTTTTCAGCGGAAGCTTTAAGAAGAGCCGTCACTCCGATAAAGCGTGGCTTATCATGCTCAATACACACAGCATTCACCGAGATGCTCACTTCACAATCCGTAAAGGCATAGAGCGCCTGAATCGCCTGTTCGGGATCCGTACCACTGGGCAAATGCACCATAATTTCGACGAACTCCGCCGTGTTGTCCTCGACCTTTTGAACCTTGATTTTACCCTTCTCGTTGGCCGCAACAATGGAATCCTGAATGGAGCTCGCAGTCGTCCCAAAAGGAATCTCGTAAATACGCAGGGTATTACGTCTTGGCACCGCTTCGATGCGCGCCCTTACCCTGACCTTACCGCCACGTTGTCCATCATTGTAGTCTGCTGCATCCATGATGCCGCCTTGAATAAAATCAGGGAATAACTGAAACGGCTCACCGCGCAGGCAGGCAATGCTGGCATGGATAAGTTCACAAAAATTATGCGGCAAAATCTTACATGATAAGCCCACAGCAATCCCCTCGACGCCATGTGCCAGAAGTAACGGAAACTTCATCGGAAAAGTCACCGGTTCCTTATTGCGACCATCATAACTTGCTGCCCATAACGTTACCTTGGGACTGAACACCACCTCCAATGCAAATTTGGAGAGGCGCGCCTCAATGTAACGAGGCGCAGCTGCCCCATCACCGGTGAAGATGTTGCCCCAGTTACCCTGCATGTCGACGAGCAGATCCTTCTGACCTAACTGGACAAAAGCATCACCAATCGAAGCGTCACCGTGTGGATGATACTTCATGGTATTACCCACAACATTCGCCACCTTGTTGTAGCGACCATCTTCGAGCTCCCTCATGGAGTGGAGAATGCGACGCTGCACCGGTTTGAAGCCATCATTGATGTGTGGTACTGCTCGCTCAAGGATTACATAGGAAGCGTAATCTAAAAACCAGTCACCATAGAGTTCATCCACCAGTTTGGTATGAGGCTCAACGGGTTGAGACGGAGAAGGCTTAGAGTCAAAGTTAAAAAAGTCGTCGGGCACGGCAGGAAAATGAGTATCGGGTAAAATGACGGGCTATTGAGCTAGCACCAATGCCTCGACAGTAAAGTGTGAAGTTGGGACACCAATCAGCACTTGGCGTGGCGAATTCCACGCTTCCTATGCCTGAACAGCACGATACGCTACAGAACTGCCTAAGCTAACTTATAAGACCTAATAGCCATAATTTTGACTACCCTAGTTCCCTGAGTTTCGGTAGGCAAATCAGCTTCTTCGCCCACTTTTTTACCAATCACTGCTTTTGCAAGTTCTGATAAGTAAGAAAGAATTCCTATATCTGGATTGCCATCCCATGCACCTAGAATGGTAAAAGTCTCGGTCGTTCCTGTATTCTCATCCAGCAAATCAATCACCGTACCAATACCGATAACTTCATTGCTTACTCCGACAAAGTCTGTGCCTCGAGCTTGACGAAGTTCGCGTTCGTACTTGGACTGCATGCGCAGAAGTACGGCTTGTTGCTCACGGGCTGATTTATATTCAAAGTTTTCCCTTAAATCACCGTATTCACGGGCTATTTGGATGTCCTTTTTGTTTTGGGGAATTTTGATTTTAACGAGTTCATCAAGTTCCACCTTATGGCGCTCCATACTTTCCCATGAAACGACAAGAGACTCTTGCTGCTTGTCAGAAGAGTCACTCATGAGCTCTTGAGTCTCAGGACGGGTTTTAATCAAGCGCCCCATGAGTGAGCGTCTTGTCAGATCATCAAATACACGACTCGATAAAATTCTTTTAGTGAACAACCGGAGCTCGTCAGAATCAGCATCTACAACCATCTCTGGTATCAATCCTGTATCTTCTGCAAATGCATCCATCAGTCGTCCCGTGCGCTTAGGGCCACCAGCAATATTATCATCTTCTAAGGCACTGATAATGGCATTGCCTAAATCCATGTCGAACACCCCTGCGGACAAGCCTTTGCGCTCTTTACACATCCATATAAGTAAGTCAGTACTCAATTGCCGATTACGTACTGCTTTCTTAAGATATTCAGCCAATTGATCCAATTCATCATTAGCATCAAGCACTGTAGCGATCTCGACTACAGCTCGCCCTCCTGTTTTGGTCAAATGATTGAGAGATTCCTGAATCCAAACCCGATCAGGAAAAGCTTCTGGGAAAGCACTGTAAAAACGATTCAGTAAAGACACCGGCAACCCATTTACGACATCTGCCAACTGTGGCTTAGCTTCACGCAGAAGCTCAACTAACGTATATGACCCCTCGGGAAGTTGCGCCACTTTGACGGCTTCTATCAGATCATCCCTCACCAATAGGAGGTGAAGAGCTTCTTTAAATTGGAGACGCCAAGACTTTCGCACAGTGCTGCTAATATCTTCAAAAACTGGGAGCAATTCTATTCGCGCATCCTGAAAAAGATCCATGTCTTTTTGCAGTCTAGCCAATGAATTGAGTTTAGCCTTTAGATCATGAGCATTGATCAAATCCTCAATCATCGCCGCAGATGCACTGTCATCTTCCCCACGAAGAACAAGCATTTCAGTACGCTTCGCTGGCACGACAATATGTCTCTTTTCTTTGAGTGCTTTCTTGGCCGACGACCACCAATTTTTGTAATCAGCAGTGGCTACAATGCGAGGAACCAACACCGCTTCCAACGCATCAAGTGACATGGTGTTGCCATGACTGCGAAGCGCCAAAGCAATGAGCGCGGCAGGCTCTGACTTGGCCATTGCTTGTATAGCCGGCAAATCCGCAATACGGCGCGCGAGAATATGATCACTTGAGAGTGGTTCAAGCGAACCAACCGCAAAGGAAAGCTTCATGGCATGACCAGCTTTACTCTCAAAGTCAACGACAAGCCTATCTCCAAGTAAGTCCCATTCAGCAATTCTACCGACCCCCCAACTCTTATGCAGGCAACAAGCTTTCGGTTCAAGGTTGGAAAGTTTTTCAGCATCAGGCTTAGATAGTTTGCCCGCTTCCAACAGTTTTAGCACATCCGCGTTTATCATGGACCACCACCATAGAGTCTCGTACCTTCAGTGCAATGCGAAAGATAAATTGAGCTTACGCTACTGTCACATACAGATTAGTTGGACAGATGTAATTATTGTATCAAATGATACAGATGCTTGCTAAGCAATAATACTTTGCTTATCTTAACTAATTAGTCATAAATCAAAAAACATGGACGACCTTATTATATCCCAAATTATCGGACGCGAAATTTTAGACTCACGCGGCAATCCCACGGTGGAAGTAGATGTATATCTTGAGGGTGGTGCGATGGGTCGTGCGGCCGTCCCTAGTGGAGCAAGTACGGGTGAACATGAAGCATTGGAACTTCGTGATGGAGACAAAAATCGCTACCTCGGAAAAGGCACACTGAAAGCCGTAGATAACATCAATGATGTCATTGCAGAACATATTGAAGGGCTTGCTGCTGATGACCAAGTAACCGTGGACAAAGCCATGCTTGCGCTGGATGGCACCAAGACCAAAAGCAAGCTTGGAGCTAATGCCATCCTTGGTGTGTCCATGGCGGTAGCAAAAGCCGCAGCAGAAGCTCTAGGTCAGCCTCTCTATAAATATCTTGGTGGCCCCAATGCCAAAGTATTGCCAGTCCCGATGATGAACATAATCAATGGCGGTGCGCATTCCGATGCTCCGATCGATTTTCAAGAATTCATGATCATGCCCAAGGGTGCCCCTACCTTCCGTGAGGCATTACGCTATGGTGCAGAGGTATTCCACGCATTGAAAAAGATTCTTCACGATCGCGGACTTAGCACGGCAGTTGGTGACGAAGGCGGATTTGCTCCGAACCTCAAAAGTGCAGATGATGCCTTGGCTGTCATCGCTCAAGCCATTGAAAAAGCAGGCTACAAAATAGGTGAAGACATCTTCATCGCACTCGATGTAGCCGCTAGTGAGTTCTACGACAAAGAGACCGATATTTATACTTTCAAAAAATCAGACGGCAGCAAGCGCACAGCAGAAGAATTGGTCGCATACTACCAAGGCCTGCAGAAGAAATACCCCATCATATCCATTGAAGATGGCTGTGGCGAAAACGATTGGGGTGGTTGGAAAAAGATCACAGAAGCCATGGGACACAATACTCAACTCGTAGGTGATGATCTCTTTGTCACCAATGTTGAGTTTCTCCGCAAAGGAATTGATCTCGGAGTGGCTAATTCCATTCTCGTCAAAGTTAATCAAATCGGTACACTTACCGAAACTTTCGACTCCGTTGAGCTTGCGCATCGCTACGGCTACACTGCGGTACTCAGCCATCGTTCTGGGGAAACTGAAGACGCCACCATCGCTGATTTGGCAGTAGCCACAAATTGCGGTCAAATCAAGACCGGCTCTCTGAGTCGCTCTGATCGGATTGCAAAATATAACCAACTGCTCCGTATTGAACAAGAGCTTGGTGACCATGCTATTTTTGGCGGCCGCATGAAAATCTAAGTTCATCAAAATTCACCATGCCTCGCGAAGAACACGACTATTCCATCCCATCAGTTGCTGCTGATGGGCCGAACTTCCTCGCGAGATTGGTAAAATTAAACCGTTATTTACTTCTCCTGCTAATCATACCAACTGGAGTCATTTATTTTTGGCCACCACTTAAAGATCGGGACGCCGTGCAACAGAAGCTTGTATTGCTATCGCTAAAACGTGATTCGTTAAAAACAGAAGTGTACCGACTTGAACAAAAGCTCAATAACATCAAAAATGATCCAGATTATGTAGAAACGATGGCTCGTGATCGCCTTCAGTTGCAAAAGGACGGTGAAGTGATTTTAAGACTAGAGGACTAATGTCTAATTGTTGCTGACATTGGACAAGTTCATAAGATTCTGCATGGTATTGTTCTTCCATGTTTTTCCGTATCTTTGACCGCTACATCTGGAAACAAATCGCCTTCACCACACTCACAGGTGTTTTGGTGCTGACGGGTGTAATGGTTCTTGGTAATGTCTTCAAGGAAATGCAACGACTGCTGGGCGATACTGCTGAATTGCCTGTTTTAGTCATTCTAAAGTTCATCAGTTACATTATTCCCTACTCACTGATTTTCACCGTTCCGTGGGCATTATTGACAGCTATTCTTCTGGTTTTTGGTCGCATGAGCGCCGACAACGAAATGACGGCTCTACGCATGACTGGCATGTCGATGACTCGAATTTGCGCTTCGGTTTTCATCCTTGCTTTGATCCTCTCATCCGTTTGCTATTTTGTGAATGTAGAATTGGCACCCATCGCTAAAACGAAAGTCAAACGGCTGTTTTATGATCTTACTCTGGATGACCCTGCCATGCTCTTTCAACCGGGCAAGGTCTTGGACAAATTCCCTGGTTACCGCATCTACACAAAGAAACGAGATGGCAACAAATTACAGGATATAGAGATCATGGAAACAAATGGGCGTAGACTTACAGCCTACATTCGCGCTCAACGTGCTGAAATTGAAATCACGCCAGGAGTAACTGATTTTATACTGCGCTTGAGAAATGGCAGCGTCGAAACCACTAACAACAGCAAATCCGATCCTAATTCAGATCCTGTTGATTTGATCAATGCCTTAGAATTTAAATATTTCAAAGAGTCAGCCATCGTCTTTCCATTAAGTAAACTAAAGGAAAAAACGGAACGCATAAATAGCAGCATGAAAGATACTGAAAAACTCTGGGAAGAGGCTCGAACCGGTATAAATAGTGTGGACGGTTCGCAGATGACCGAGCAAATGATGTCGGCTTCAAAAACTGAATTGAGTATGCGCTACAGCTTTTCATTTGCCGCATTGGTTTTCACTCTTGTAGGCATTCCCCTAGGCATCACCGCGCAACGTCGTGAAACCTCCATCGGTTTTGCGCTTAGCCTCATCGTAGCGGTAGCCTATATATTCATTATAATCTTTGCCAATACCGTCAATGAGCAACCTTCACTTTATCCACATTTGCTGATGTGGTTGCCCAACATCGTTTTCATCATAATTGGCTGGCGACTTTTCTATAAGCTTAGTTCTCGCTAACACTGTCCAAGTATTGCGAACCGCAAGAACAACCAAGATTCTTGCGTATTCTAGCATACTCATGAAACTATCGATCTTAGGCATACGGCTACCTAAACAATCTGATGCAAATTCCGTCTTGATGCTTTTCTTGGTTTTATTCCTGACAGGATGCAAACAGTTTCAATCTAAAACAAGGAAGCCACTTGAATCAACTCAATCGCATATAGTCTCACCCACTGACGATGGATATATTCGCCAATTAGCCCAAGTCGAATCTGTGGCCGCTCAAGTCTCCACACTTGATTCCACTAAAGCTGAAATCACCATCTCTGGCTTACTTCATGATGGCGCAACTCAAATACAGGATATACAACAGCAAAAGCTAACCAACGCGTTCATCATTACGGTGACGACAAACCGACTTAAAAGCGCCACTGCAAACTTAGCCCTTATTCCGTTTGATCGGACGCTTAGCGTGAGCTTATCCGAAATGCCCAAAGGGCCTTGCAAAATTATAGCCAACGGAGTCGCCACCACATTGATAGTTCCTTAAGTGGTATTATATACCAGTCAAAATCCCGGTGCTATCTCCGATATTTTCAGCTTTCACCCCCATGCGCTCAAGCATAGCGAGGTAAAGATTTGTCATTGGAACTTTCCCAGGCAGATTTAAATGTTGCCCAGGGTTGAGCCTGCCGTTACCTCCACCGGCCAGAACAATGGGAAGACGATCGTGATTATGCCGATCACCGTCTCCAATACCACCACCATAGACGATCATGGATGAATCGAGCAGTGATTTACCGTTCTCGTTCGTATCCTTCATGCGCTTCAAGAAGTAGGCAAATTGCTCCATATAAAATAAATCGATCTTCGCTATCTTGGTTAACTTTTCAGGGTTGTTTTGATGATGCGAGATACCATGATGGGAGTCAGGGACTCCAATTTCAGGAAAACTACGATTACTACCATCGTGAGCCAGCATATACGTGGCAATACGTGTAGAGTCCGTCTGGAATGCCAAGAGCAACAGATCAAACATCATTCGGATATGTTCCTGCGTGCTGTCGGGTACTCCTTCAGGCGCTTTGATTCCAGCTGGAAGATTGCTCTTCATGCTATTAGCTTTTTCAATACGCAACTCTATATCTCGAATGGAAGTGAAGTATTCATCAAGTTTACGATTATCGTTACTCGAAAGTTTACTCTGCAAACTTTTGGCATCGCTCATGACAAAATCCAAAATGCTCTTCTTGTATTTAACACGTCTAGCCGCCTCTTGTGATGAGCCTGTGGCCGCACTGATACCGAAAAGGCGTTCAAAAACGAGCCGAGGATTCATCTCAGGAGCCATCGGCATGGATTCATTTTTCCATGAAAGATTAAATTGATAAGCACAACTGTATCCTGAGTCGCACTTACCAGAGGAGCGCTCTCCGTCCGTACTGAGTTCGAGTGAAGACAGTCTCGTATGGTGCCCAAGTTTACTCGCGGCAATCTGATCCACGCTTTGCGCAATTTGAATGTCAGAACCGGCTGTTTTCTTTGCCTGACATCCAGTCAAAAATGTAGCGGTCGCTCTCGCGTGATCGCCTCCCCCATCACCATTAGCTGCTGCTTTATCGTGCGCTAAATTGGAAATGACCGAGAAATCATTCTTGTAAGCCGCAAGTGGTTGTAGAGTTTTTGAAAGTTCATACCCTTTCCCCTCACCAGTAACCGCCCATGAAGCTTGATTCACACCATTTGGTATGTATAAAAAAGCCATACGCATAGGAGCAACAGGATTTTTATCGGTAGCGGCAAAGGCTTTAAATCCAAAAGATTCAAGCGCCGGCAATGCCACAAGTGCGCTTGCACTCCTGAGAAAACCACGACGTGATGTATTGTCAAAGGGGGGGATCATGAAGTTATACAATGTCTATTGATGGATATACGTTCTTTAGGTGTCTCCTATATCAGATTTGTTGAATATTTAGTTGTAGAAGACTTGTATTTTTGATTGCAAAACTTTCCGTTCTGAGTCCGTTCTACACCTCCTGACGTAGTACATTCTTGAACTCAAAACTATACTAATAAAATGATCCGTAATCTGCTCACTGCCACCTGTTCAATCGCCCTGCTTATCTCCAGCGTTAGTGCTGAAGATGTCACTGAAATCATCCTTAAACCGGATGTTGCCAATCCTTTGGCCTATGACAAAAAGGCTTTCACTGTCAAAGCTGGCTCGAAAATCAAGATCACTCTTGAAAACAAAAGTGCAGTGCCGCAGCCACACAATCTTTTGATCATCAAACCCGGCACATTGATGAAGGTAGGTGCCCTCGCTAATGCGATGCTCACCGACCCTCAAGCCATGGCCAAGGATTTCATTCCTGAATCTCCCGATATCCTACACCACACCAAACTCATTCAACCAGGACAAACTGGCAGCCTTGAAATCACTGCGCCATCAGAAGCAGGTGATTATCCCTACCTTTGCACTTTTCCCGGCCACTGGATGTTGATGCAAGGCGTGATGAAAGTAGAGAAATAGACTTAGTGTAAAATTTTCAATAGGGCGCAGAGTGGATCATTAAGATCAAAATAAACTCTGCGTCTTTTTTATTCACCTATACAAATCAATACTCATGAAAAAACTTATTCTAACTCTCTTTGCTGCACTTACTTTTACCTCCATTTCTTTAAAAGCAGAAGATACAAAAATCATTGTAGGAGACTTTTCATTTATTGTCTCAGCGCCATGGAAGGAAACTCAGAACACAGGTATGATGACGAAGGCCGTTCTTAACTACCCTGTTGAAGGCGGCACGGCCTTGGAAGCTAAATTCTACAACTTCGGTAGCGGACAAGGCGGCGATGTTGAATCAAACGTTAAACGTTGGGTAGCACAATTCGAAGGTACACCAGACGTTAAGAAAGAAGAAGTAGCTGTAGCAGATGGCTCTAAAGTTACCTTGCTTACAATTAACGGAATATATCTTGATGGCCCCCCTTTTGGCGGCACTAAGACACCGCGGCCAGATTACACGTTGCTTGGTGCTATTCTTGTGGGCAAGGACTCCCCAGTATTC
This sequence comes from Verrucomicrobiota bacterium, assembly GCA_009885275.1. Taxonomy (GTDB): domain Bacteria; phylum Verrucomicrobiota; class Verrucomicrobiia; order Verrucomicrobiales; family Verrucomicrobiaceae; genus Verrucomicrobium. The sequence continues at coordinate 12,172 of VFKY01000171.1, forward strand.
ATTAAATTGACTGGCCCAAAAGCAGCCGCAACAACAGCCCAAGAGTCTTTCAAAAAACTAGCAACCAGTCCCTTCAACAAATAGGCAATTGGATTCTTAATTATTTCAAAAGCGCGGTTTAATTACCGCGCTTTTTTTTGCTCACCCAATATTATCCCTCTGAACCTATTCAAAACAAAGTGCTTTACTCTCTGCAATTCAACGTTTTTTCCCCTTTGAGCTCCCTCCTTTATTGTGAGGCGCTTTGCTCCAGAATCCACTGGGAGGTTTGACTGGGGCTACGTGTTTTTTACCTATAGACCGCTCACGCTCACTATTTTTAGTTTTTGAAATAGGCATAGTCTTTTCAGATGGGATCCATTTTTTAGGTCCCTTACTTTCCGCTCGACCAAGAGTGCCCTCTTCAAGTTTATGGTTAACTTTACTGGTGATGATTCGGTTTCTTTTCGTTGTTTGTGTGCCAGTAACAAATTGTACCTTCCTGTGAGTAGGTGGAATATTTTGTTTTTGCGTGGGTTCTTGACGATGATTTCTCGGTCCTAGTTTACGCCGATCGTCGATACGTTCCTCTTCTTCGCTAGAAAGCGAGGGCGGACCATTATAATCAAACCCAAGCGCTTTCTTACGCACCAATGATTTACCGATAAAACTTTCCAGATTGCTTAGTTGATTCCTGTCTTCCGGAGTGACAAAACTTAGTGCATCTCCATTTGCTTGAGCGCGGCCTGTACGTCCAATACGATGGACATAATCTTCAGGATTTGCTGGAAAGTCAAAATTCACCACCTGCGTTATATCTTCAACATCAATACCACGGGCAGCGACATCTGTCGCAACAAGCACTTGAAAAAGTCCGGCTTTAAAATCCTTTAACGCTCGAATACGTTGATTTTGAGAACGATCAGAATGCAGAGTCGCGGTCTTTACTCCATACTCTTTGAGGAAACGGCCCACTCGCTCTACTCCATGCCTTGTTCTCGCAAAAACCAGCACCGTCTTAAACGTGGGTTGAATAATAAGATGAAGTAACAGTGAATTCTTCAAATGCCTCGGCACTTCATAAATAAACTGAGAGATAGTATCTGCTGGATTCGCGCGTTTTCCAATCTGCACAGTCTTCGGTTGATGCTGAAACTCATGCGTCAGCCCTTCAATTTCCTTCGACAAAGTTGCGGAAAACATCAGTGTCTGACGTTTTCTTGGCAAGCTTTTGATGATTGTCTTGATGTCGGGAAGAAAACCCATGTCTAGCATGCGATCCGCCTCATCGAGAACGAGCACATCGAGAGCTGTGAAGTCACCATGTTTTTGATTCATGAGATCCAGCATTCTACCTGGTGTTGCGACAACAATATGAACCCCGTGACGTAAAGCGGAAGCTTGAGGCCGCTCACTAACACCACCATAAATCGCGACAGATTTAATCGGGAGGTATTTAGCATAACCCTTAATATTATCTTCTATCTGCACCACCAGTTCACGCGTGGGAGCAATAATCAAAACTTTAATACCACTCAATGCCCCATCTTTAATCAGTTGTGATAGATGATGTAAAATTGGCAGCGTAAATGCGGCAGTCTTACCTGTTCCTGTCTGCGCAATCCCTATGATATCTTGACCTGCCATGGCGACTGGAATTGCCTCAGCTTGAATAGGTGTAGGTGTAACATAGCCAGCATCTTTGATGGCTTGAAGAATTTTGGTATCGAAACCAAGGGCATGGAAAGACATAGTACTCCACTATGGCGGTGAAGAACAGAATGGCACGATTTTTCTAATGTTGGAGAACTTACCCCCATTAGTACCATCAGCGAAAATCTATGGTTTGGAGTTCTCTTTGAAGAACTTCACAATGATGGCGGGGGCTTCACTCGGAAAATTATGCGTACCTGAATGGATGTAAGTCACGACAGGAGCCTTAAGAATAGATTCATAAAGTGTGCACCCATCAATATCGTGCCATGATTTACCTTCCCCGCATTGATTGAGTTTAAGTATTTTATCAATCATCATTTTTTGCCATGTGAATTTTACCAACGGATCGTTTTCACCTGCAATATGAAGCACCGGTTTTGGCTTGAATGAGTTGAAATCCTTGACGGCAAAAGCAGCACAAGGAGCAAAGGCAGCGAATCGATCTCCACGTGCAGCCAAAAGAAGATAGGTGAACCCACCGCCATTGGAGTGACCTGTAGCATAAACTCGCTTATCATCGACTCTGTAATCCTTCTTCAAGTTTACCAGAGCTGCATCAACGAACTTCAAATCGCGATCACCTTGGTCGCCCATAGTGGATTGCCATCCTGTTTTCTTTCCATCGGGATCCGTTAATTTTCCCGGTGTGTTCAACCCTTGCATGTAAATGACAATTGATTCGGGCCACTGCACATGATAGCCAAATGATCGCGAGGCATGCTCCATCGTTCCCCCGTGACCATGAAAGGCAAAGACTACGGGTGTTAATTCCGTCTTGGCATTCGAGGGTGTATAAATAAGAGCTTCACGTGCGACACCATCAACTATCAATTCATAATGCTCTAGCTTATCTGAGGCAGTCGCAGTAATTGAAATAAATACACTTAAGGCAAGTATGTAGAACTTGTAAAAAGAAGTGCTCATATTGGGATATTAAAACAAGTTTTAAACAATTCGCCGATAAGAAGAGATCGACAACGACATCTCAACACTACAAAAACAGAAAAGTAGCGCACGCGTTTAAATAAACTCAATACAGGCTATCTTTAAGAGATAGCTGAATAGCTCCCAGTTCCTCGATTATTTAAGCGGTTACCATGACCACTTATTTTGGAAGCATCGCTAAATACTGTTCTGAAATCGCTTTCACTTTATCGCGAAGCGGCTGCAATAAAGGCTCTTGCTTAACTATTTCAGCATTAATTTCAGCAATAAGCTTATCTTTATCAGCAGTCTCTTTGGGGGCGATATCAATAGTTTTCTGCGCTTTTACCAACTTAGCCTTAGCAGAAGCAACGTCAGATTTTGCTTTACCCACTTCAGCACGCTTTAATTCAATCACTTTCACAACTTCAGCAAGCTTGATGCGCACATCGAGCAATTGTTTTTCAATCGGATCTAGAGCTGCTTTTGTTTGCGTTATAATGGCTAAAGCGGCTTGGGATTTCACAACAAACTCTTTGTCAGCATTAACTGGTTCAGCTTGTTTTTCTGCGAGCGCTTTCTTTTGTGTCTCAATCTGAACTGTTAAAGCTTGTTGCTGCGCATGTAATGGCGCAGCTGCTTTTACAGCCTGATCGAATTGGGCTTTGGCAACATTGAAAACGTTTTGGACAACGGGTACCTGAGCAATGACAGCATTAAGCGCAGCGAGCGCATCTGCCTTTGCTTTCTGAGCAACATCATGTGCTGCTTTCGCCACACCTTCTTCCGTCTTTTTTGCCACTAATGCTAGGTCAGCAGCAGTAACTTGAGCCGTAACCTCCCCTGCTTTTTTTTCTACCGCAGCAACAACCACTTTAAGATCTTCCGTGGCTTTTTGTAGTGTAGGCAATACATCTGCCTTATTATCTTTCGTTGCCGCCGCCAGTTCAGCCTCTTTTTGCTGGAGAGCTGTCTTCTGCACATTCACTTCATTGGTGACTTGAAGCTGTTGTTGTTGTAAAGCAGTTAGGCTCTTCGCCATTACATCCACAGCTAGATGCACCACGTTGAAGGCATTTTCTTTGGCAGTACCATCATTAATTTTATCTTGATTAACCTGTGTTGCAACTTCCTGCTGCTTTTTAACGCTTTCGAGATCTGCATTAGCCTTGTCAAATTCCGCTTTCTTGGCAATCTCAACTTTTGCAGGGGCATCGAGTTTTGCGTTCACATCAACAAGTTGCGCTTGCAGAACGACCATCTGCTTATTGATCTCTTCCTCAGCTTTTTTCCCTGTAGCAATCCTGTTAATTTTTTCTTGCTCTGCCGCCTTAATTTCAGCTTCCTTATTGGTGATGTTTTGTTTGTGAGTAACTATTAAAGCAGATATTTGAGCATCCTCTGCAGTGCCTGGTTCAATTGTTTTTTCAACGGGAGGCAGCTCAGCCAGATGTTTAGCAGCTAATGCTTCAAGAGCAGGTAACGCCGTATTGGTTTCAGCGATAGCAATCTTACTTGCTTCAACGTTTTTAGTAATATCGATCTTTACTGCCTCTGCATCTTTCAGCGTTTCTTTGTAACTAACGATATCAACTTCAAGCTTTTCGAGTTTTTCTTTTTCTGAGAGCACGCTGACATTGAATTGAGCCGCACGCAGTAACGTGGGCAACTTTTCATAAACAGCAATTTGAGTACGGAGTGCGTTTAATTTATTTTGTGCAGCCGTTTGAACAACTTTTAATCCCCCAATTTGTTGCTCTAAATCTGTGATAGTCTTGGGGAAAGTGGCAATTGCTTTCACTGTGTTTTCAAGCTCTACCGTTTTTATTGGTTTAGAAGCATTGAGAGCCGTTAGTGCCGCTTGAGAATCAGTAACTATCTTGTCGAAATCGGCCAAGGGTGCTGGCACTGCTGCGGATGCTTTTTTAAGTGTATCGATCTGCACTGTTTGCTCGGCAATTTTTTTATCGACCTCTACCAAACTGGCTGCTTGTTCAGGTGCTGTAAGCTTGGCTTTTTCGACAATTAATGCGGCTAACACTGGTTCCACTTGCTTGATCTGCGCAATCGTTTGTTCGTACGTTTTAAGAACCTGTGCTTGAGCTTCACGTTTGGCTTGTGCAGCTTTAACTGCGGCATCACTTTCAACAATTTTGGCAGGAATATTCTTTATCTCAGCATCCAGTAATTGACGTTTCGCCTCTGCATCAGCGGCTTTTTTTCTTGCGTCAGCTAAAACAACTTCTTGAGCTGTTACGGCATCGGAAGCTTTTTTGATTTCAGCATCGTTCGCTGGAACTTGAGCCACCAACTCAGCTGCTTTACGTTCACTTTCGACAATTCGTTGAGCAATTGGTGCCGGATTGGTCGAAATTTCACCAAGGTCATCAAATTTATCTATACTCCATAATTTTGCAACCCCTTCGAAATCACCGCTAACAACAGTTTTATTGTCATACAAAGCTACAACATTAGTTAGCAGATTCGGTTGTCCTTTCGATTCAGTAAGTTTTTTTCCATTAATATCCCATGTCCGAACAATATTGTCGCGGCCAGTAGATACTATATTGCCATCAGGTGTAAATGCGATGGAGGAACAACCTACACCATGAGCATCCCATGTTTTTACGACCTTTCCATTTTCCATTTCGTAAGTAAATATCTTACCATCTTCACCACAAGAAGCTAGAATGTTAGAATCAGAGCGCCACGCCAAACCAGTGCAAGCTTTCTTATGTGTATCCATGAGGTAAAATTCACCCCCATTCTTGGCTTCAGAAACAATTACTCCTCCATTTCGATCGCCACTGGCAAGCAAAACTCCATCAGGACTAAATGCTACAGAAAGGACCCACTCAGTATGTTTCTTGATAACATAAAGCTCTTCTCCAGTAGAAGTATTAAAGCATTTCACCTTCTTTGATGGGCTACCTATTGCAATCATCGATTGATTGGCGGTGATGTCAGCTGACAATACTGAGTCAAACTCCCTCCCGACTTCCGTGATGCGTTTGCCAGTCTTTACATCCCATACTACAGCATTACCAAATTTGCCGCCACGCCCTCCGCCAGCAATAAGGAGTGCCCCGTTTCGACTAAACTTTAAAGAACGAATATAACCCTCGGGATATGGATATACTCCTGCAAGGACTTTGGTGTTGGCATCATAGATCAGCGCTTGTTTGATACCACTAACAGCAACCAATGGAGACCATGGACTTGCGGCTAGAGCTGTCACAGCATTAGTTCTAGCAGTTACTACCACCGGTTCCAAGAGCACATTTTCAGGCGTTGGCAAGGGACCTTCCGGTTTCCCGGTTGCAGTAACAGCCAATGTCAAGTTGGCCCTAGGTTGGCTTTTTTTTGCTAAACTGGTTGCTGTATCAAGCAGCCCACCATGAATCCATTTTGATAGGATTTCAATTTCAGCAGGACTTAGTGGAGCCCCCTCTGGAGGCATAAAAGGTTCTGTTTTTTTTGTCGTTGTTGAAATTAACTTACTGCTTTCAGGATCACCCGATGAAACTATAGAACCACCTCCACCTCCTACCATCGCACTTGCAAAACTAGTAAGATCAAGATCACCCTTTTTCTTATCGGGGTTATGACAAGAAAAACACTTGTTCTCAAGTAGTGGTCTAACTTGATCAGTATAAGTTATTTTTTCCTGCGCCTGTACAGCCGTCAAACCTGTAAAAAGAGTGGCCAGAGTTGCTAGTAAAATTCTTTTATGCATGGCAATTTGAATTAGTAAAAAGCTGTTTTCGGACAAATACAGCGAGCTCAACTTTAGTGGTTAAAGCAAAACTCTTTAGCATTCAGCAACGCCCAGAATAAATCCTCAAGCACAGCCTGTCGACCATCCGTAGATTCTGCGATTTTTTTAGTAATTACCTCTATTTCGACTGCATTAGGCTCACGACTGACACAGCGAAGGAAAAGTTCCGCAATAATCTCCTGATCAGTCTTCTTATCTTTTTTGATCATATCTTCCACGACACGACCACGCTTAATGTTTTCATGAGCGGCTTCCCCATTCATAAGGTGTAGCGCTTGAGATAAAGTGGGTTCAAGCTTTACTTCATTCGAGCATACGGTTTCGCGAGTTGCTCTTCCAAAAGTAGACAAGAAGAAATTTGTAGCCTTACCGTCAGCGATCTGCACGGCATGTGATCCTAATGGTAAGCCTGGATATTTTATCGGCTGATTAGTCACAATGGCCACGGCATCTGCTAATACCTCAGCACGTACTCGACGAACGGTTGCATGTGCAAAGTTGCGACGGTCATTGGCATTGGTTTCATTCACTATTGTGGTACGTTGATAAGCCATGGACGTACAGATGTCTTTCACGAGACGCTTAAAGTCATAGTTATATTCCGTGATCTTTTTGCCCAGCATATCTAGCAACTCGGGATTGGATGCAGGATTACTAACTCGTACGTCATCCACTGGATCTATAATGCCCACTCCAAGAAAATGCGTCCAAGTGATGTTAGCAAGATTGCGTGCAAAGTATGGATTTTCGGGCGAGGCTAGCCACTTTGCCATGACAGCACGGCGATCTTCACCCGGCTTGATGTCTGGTTCTATTCCACCTAAAAACTTTGGCTTCATGACAGCATTAGTCACAAGATGATTAGCTTCACCGCCCTTACTATTAAATACAATAACACCCTCGGGTGAGTCTGTGGCTTTGCGACCGATCTGTGTGAAGAAGGCCATAAAACCATAATAATCATTTAACGTCCAGCGATCGAAAGGGTGGTTGTGACATTGAGCGCACTGAATACGCATTCCCATAAATACTTGAGCAACATTTTCCGTTACTTTTAAGGTTTCCTTTTCGCTTTGATAATAATTTGTTGGGGGATTCGCAATCGTACTGCCTTGCGCTGAAAGCAGTTCCGCCACAATTTCATTCATAGGAACATTCCTACCAATTTTATCCGCTAACCAGTTATAATAGAGTAGGACATTTTTATAAAACAACTGGTTATCAATAGTGCGTATCTGTAGCAGTTCTGCCCATTTCATCACCCACATCTCAGTGAATTCCTTGCGTTGGAGCAGTTGATCCACCATCGCTTCACGCTTTTTCGGGTTGGCGTCAGCAACAAAGGACCTCACTTCCTGTGATGAAGGAAGCAGACCTACCACATCAATATATATACGGCGTATAAACTCTTGATCAGAACAAATACCCGAAGGCAGAATCCGTAGTTTGTGCAATTTCTCATGAACAAGGGTGTCAATATAGTTATTCTCAACCAATTTTGGCCGCTCATACTTGAGATTATCTTGAATAACAATGAACTGTGACACCACTGAAAATGTACTGAATCGGGCAAGAATAAATGCTTCGCCTCGATCATTCGAAGTAACCTCACCATCCTTACTGACAGCCGCGCTGGGGTCATTATTGGACATATAAACCGCGAGATTTGTAACATCGCGATCAGTGCCATCTGAGTAGGTGGCTCGAACAGTAATCTGTTGTTTTTCTCCACGCCCCTCCATAACGCATTGTTTGGGGTATATCTCTACCGCAGTCACCGTCGCTACATCTGGAGCATCCTTGGGCACACTGTTACCAATCCATCCAAGTAAAGTCTTATTAAGGTGACTATCCTTATCAAAAAGTGCATTGCCTGAATGAGGAACCGCGCCTAAAGATTTTTCAATCAGAGTGCTTTCCTCAGGAATCGCCAGATTGATGCGTCTACCTGCCATCTCACGTGTGATGCGATCATAATCGCCATCAGGATCAAACCCAAAAAGGGATATACGAAATCCATCCTTACCTTTTGCGGACCCGTGACAACCACCCGAGTTACAACCTGCTCTCATAAAAACTGGCATGACGTCCAATTTAAATGATACCGGACGATCTTTTTCGACGTTAACTACTTTAACAGCTGCTTTCGCCGATATACCATTAAAGGTAGCATTGATTTCAGTGTCACCATTTTGCAATGGTTTCAGAGTAAGATCACTATAGGTAGCCAATTGAGGGTTAGCTATAGCCACCTGAGATTGCGCCGTCACATCACGAGTTGTATCATCATCAAAGCGTGCAAAAACAAGAACACGGTGACCGTCACGTTTTGTCTCTAAGGTGTAATTTGGTGGGTAAATCTCGATACTTTTGAGACGATTCTTTTTTTGTTCAAGACGGGCGAGAGCGTTAACCTCATCTTCACTTTTATATTTTAAAACAACCACTTCTGGCATTTTTGCACCTTCAATAATCCAACGTTTTATCAGATTGGATTGTTCCGCAGTTAGGGGCTCCCCCTTGGATGGCATGATATCATCGTGCCCTTTTGGTAGCACCACTCTAGTAAAAAGCGGGCTCTTATCAGGTTGCCCAGCAACAATCGAAACACCATTCTCCCCACCTTTCATTAAGCCGGCCACTGTATCCATGCGTAACTTGCCTTTTGTCTTTTCTGGGCTGTGACATTCGAGACACTTAGTTTCGAATAAAGGTTGTATTTGTAGTGCAAAATCAACAGGTGTTGCGGCAGCAGGCGCGGCAGCAGGCGCGGCAGCAGG
>VFKY01000194.1 GCA_009885275.1 Verrucomicrobiota bacterium
CCTCAAAAAGCTCCAGCCCGGCGGGTTTATTCTTTTCAGTCGCAACCTGACAGATGCCCAGCAACTGCGTAAACTCTGCGATGACTTACGCGACCTCAGCGAGATCGAACCAATCATCACCATCGATCAGGAAGGCGGTCGTGTTTCAAGGCTGCGCTATATCGGACAAGAACCCCCGAACGCCCAGCAACTGCGCATCAAGGGTGATCCCAAGTTGATCAAACAACACGGTCGTCTCACTGGACAACTACTGCGACTCTTTGGCATCAACATGGATCTCTGTCCGGTACTCGACATCAGTTACAATGATGAAGCCGACAATTCTCTCAAGGGTCGCTGCTATGGCACCAATCCGCAGCAAGTCATCGATAATGCCGGTGTCTTCAATCGCGCCATGCGTGCTCAGGGAGTGATGAGCTGCGCTAAACATTTTCCCGGCTACGGTCCGGCGGAATGCGATCCCCATGAGTTTCTCCCAGTCATCACGAAGTCGCGGGCGGAGTTGGAGAAATCAGAACTGCTTCCCTACAGCGCCCTCCTTCCAGAACTGGACAGCGTCATGACGTGCCACGCGAACTATGTGGCCTTCGATCCCGACAATGCCCGTTGGCCGGCTTCGCTCTCGCACAACATTGTGCAAAAACTATTACGCGATCATTATGGCTATGAAGGTCTGGCCATGACCGATGACCTCGACATGGGAGCCATTCTCAATGAAGTCACCTTTGAGCAAGCCATTCAGGAAGCCATCAAGGCAGGCAATGATATGGTCATGATCTGTCACCGTCTCGAAATGGTGGAGCAAGCCAAACTGCATCTCGAAGCCCTGCCTGATCCCGTGGTGTACGATGCGCTGATGCGACTGGAAAAAACCAAGAAACGCCTCACCGCTCCCTACAAGTTCAGCTTCGACCAATTTATCGCCCTCAACGAAGAAATCTGGCAACTCCGCGTCGATACCCTCGGCGAAGAAGGAGCCAACAAACTCAGCATCGAAGACGGCAAACGCTCACCCGTAGAACTCTATTAATCAAAGGATGAAGGATGAGGGATGAAAAATTAGCTTCCGTTTTATCCCTTATCCCTTATCCCTTATCCCTTATCCCTTATCCCTTACCCCTTTTCCCCATGCTTCCCGTCGTCCAACAACTCCTCGTGCTTCAAGAGCGTGATCAACGCATTCGTTCTCTGCAACGCGATCTCAAAGAGATTCCCAATTTAAAGATCCGCGCGGCAACGCGACTGGCGGATGATGAAGCCGCGGTGGCAGTAGCGAGAGCGCGGGTGCTGGAAGTGGAGTTGGCCATCAAGAATCTTGATCTCGACGCTCAGACACGACGCAACACCATTGTCAGACTCAAGGATCAACAGTTCGCCACGCGCAAGAACGAGGAGTTTCGTGTGATGGGACTTGAAATTGTGCGCTATGAAAAAGACGTTCACGATCTCGAGGACAAAGAAATTGAGCTCATGGAGAAGCTTGAAAGCGTGAAACCGGAACTGGTTACCGCGCTGGCAAAACTTGCCGCCACCAAGAAACTTGTGGATGAGGAAGTGGCAGAACTCACCGAGCGGACCAAACACATCGAAGCGCGTCTTGTCGATCTCACAACAGAACGCGTCACGATGGTTCAAAGCATTGATCCATCGCCCTTTGGGATGTACGAACGACTCATGAAGACCAAGGGAGATTCTGCGATTGTGATGCTGGAAAACGGGATCTGTGGTGGCTGCCATGTCCGAGTGGTCTCAGGCACCATGAATTCACTCAAATTAAACGAAGCTATCACCTATTGTGAACAATGCGGCCGAGTGCTGTTTATCGAGGGGTAAAGAATTGATCATCATCATTGAGACATGAAGATGATTTCGTTTTTAAGATATCAAGTAGCGAGCGAGCGGAGCCCAATCCAAATCTGACTCGCCGACACAGTACTGGCGTTTTTCTCAACCATGGCTAGGATGCCTGCTCTTCATGTC
>VFKY01000345.1 GCA_009885275.1 Verrucomicrobiota bacterium
GCTGCCCAAGCTCAAAGGGTGCAGAGTGTGGTGTGACAGCGAGACCGATTTCATTCCGGCATTAAAAAATGTTCTGGAAGCGGTGTCCGTGATCGTGGAATCGCGACCGGCACCGCGGCTGCCTGCATTACCTTCGGAGATTGATCCACCGGAGTTGGCACAAAGACGCCGCCTTATCAGTAAAAAACATCGCACCGTGCGTCTGTTGCTTTTGGGAGCGCTTGTTTACGCTTCCGCGTTTGGGATCTGGGCTGGTTGGCTGGCCTATCGCGATGATCAACTTGCCGGACAAGAAAAAGCATTGCAGCAGATGGAACCCGAGCTTGCTGTGATTCGTGATGCGCAACTGCGCTGGCAGGCACTGGAAGCCGCGACCAATCCTGACCAGTATCCGGTGGAAGTTTTTCACCGCATCGCATCCCTGCTTCCTGCGGAGGGGATACGAATTGAGGAGTTTGTCTTTGACGCCATTGATGCTAAAAAAATGGTGGTGCGCGGACAGGCCAGCAGTTCAGGGGAAGCGGTGAAGTTTTTGGCAAACATCAAAAATAGTGACCTGCTAAAAGAGTATCCCTGGGATGCACCTGTGCCCACCATTCTGCCGGACAACCGCGCCAGCTTCCGCGCGGAAGGCGCGCTGGAAACCCTCAACATTGCCCCTCATGAGCCAGAATGAACGCCATCTGCTGGTGGCGTTTGCTGCGCTGCTGGTCATCTTCACTAGCTTCATCGGCATCAAGCAACTTCAAGCTTGGCGCACACGGATTGATCAGCGGGCGGACGCCTTGAGTCTGCAACGCATGGATGCCGATGCCCTGATGCAGGATGCCACACTATGGAAACAGCGCGATGCGTGGATCACCGGGAATCAACCACGCTTTGAAAGCGAGTCTGAGACCACGCAGGAACTGCTCGACTTTGCCACCCGTCAGGCTTCGCAGGCAGGATTGACAGTGGAGAGCAAGCAATACCAAAAACCCCAGGACAGCGCTCATCGTCGTCAGTTCGGAGTAACGCTTATCGTGAAAGGTAAATTGCCACAGGTGTTTCGCTGGATCTATGATCTGCAAACACCGACCTCTTTTCGTGTCGTGCCCTATCTCAAGGTAACACCCGACAAGGAGGATCCACAATCCGTGCTCTGTTCCATCCAGTTCTGGCGCTGGTATCAGACCGCACCCGCCAAGACAGCATCATTATGATGTTCCACCGCCTCATCATCCTTTTAGTATTTTGCACCAGTGTTGTAGCACAGGAGGCTGAGGAATTTCATGCTCCTGTAGCATACCCATTGGATCGCTATGAGTCGATGTGGAATAAAAATCCGTTCACCTTGAAGACGGCACCCGTGGCATTGCAGAAGGAATCGTTTGCCAGAGATCTTGCACTGGCAGGCATCACCAAGATTGGTGACGATACTACCGTGCTGTTAGTGAACACGAAGACCCGTGAGTATTTGCGACTCAAGAACCTCGATGCACACACCAGTGGCCTCAAAGTAAAATCGGTGGACATGCGTGATACGAGATCAGATTCCTCGGTGGAAGTGATCATGGGCGCAGAAAGTTCCGTGTTGAAATACGATGACGGATTCCTCAAACAAATGGCCGCGCAGGTTCCAGTTCAGGCAGGTGTTGCCAACAACAACGGCACGATCCCAGTGCCTGTGGTGCCCGGTTCACCGATGCCACCTCTTGTCGCAACGGGTGGTGCTTCGTCACCTGCACCTGGAGGTATGATCAATCAAAATGGTCGCACTGTTCTTCCTCCCATTCCTGTGCCCAGTAACGGAGCTTCTATGACGAATACGTCACCAAATATTCCGACGGTGCCGACCCGTCGAGTGCGAACCGCTCCTGTGCCACGCCCCAGCTCCACTGCCCCCAATCCATGAAACGTTTTTCTTACCTTTTAAACCGGCTTGCCGTCTTGGTATGGTTTTGTCAAGCCATGACCCACGCTCAGGTGGTCGCCCCCACCAAAGCAGCATCGGCCAATGACCGCATCTCCTTGCAGTTTCCTAACACCCCCATTCGTGAAATCCTAGAAGTCTATCAACAGCTCACTGGCAAACGCATCATCCGCGATCCCAAGATCGAGCAGGCGACGGTGTCCATTGAAACGTCGGGTGAGATGAGCAAAGCGGACGCCATCATCTTCATGGAGAAATCCCTCCTGCTTGCAGGTTATGCCGTGGTGCCCAGTGGGGAGAACATGGTCAAAGTACTGGCCTATGAAGCAGGTCGCAAACCTTCCAGTGAAGGGGTGCCACTTTTCCTTCGCGCTGAGGACTTGCCGCTGACGGATCAAGTGGTGAGTTTTATTTTGCCACTCAACCATTTGAAATCAGAGGAAGCAGCACAGGCATTTTTAAAGATCGTGCCCATCCATGCCTATGGCGACATCACGCCTGTGCCCAACGCCCGCGCCTTGGCCATTACCGAGAACTCGAACACCATTCGTGCCATGATCGAAATGGCGAAGCGGCTTGATGTCGCTCCCTCTGAAA
>VFKY01000208.1 GCA_009885275.1 Verrucomicrobiota bacterium
CCGAATTAACTCTCCTCGCCCACACCGAATGTCACATTTTTAATCTGCGCTTTGCTGACGGCGTTTAGCACATCCATGATGCGCTGATAACGTGTTTCATTTTCTGTTTTAATGGTGACGAGAGTTTGAGCGCCAGCGCTTGTATTATATTTTTGTAATTTATCGAGCAGCACGGTCAATCCCTTGAGTCTCGTATCACTCGGAACCCCTAGCTCTTCTTCATTGATGGATATATAACCATCTTCAGAGATGGAGATGATGGTCTCATCACAAATTCCATCTGTGGTATCGCTAGGGCGAGGCAAATTGGTCGTTACCTGTCTCTCCGTTTTTACGGCGCTGGCCATTACCATGAAGAAAAGCATGATGACAAAAACCACATCGATCATGGGGGCGATTTGAAATCCTAAATCCGCGCTGTCTGACGTGATCTTCTTTTTCATAATAAGTGATACTACTACAAAAGGGGCTCACGAGTCCAGTTTGAAAAACTGTATGCGGAACCGCGAGTGAAGAATGACTGCACACGCAGAGAAAGACCATATCAGACAATCAATAGGTGGTATAAAATGCACCCCGGAGTCTCAAAACAAGGGGCCGCGCACTAATAATTTAAAAATGCTGACAATAAAGCCCATAAATACCGAAACTTTTAAAAAAACTACAAACTAAAGCGCTAAAACAAACTTTTCTGTTGTAACTATCCTCAGATTTCGATAGAAAGTAGAATAGATTATAATTTCACGACCAACTCTTTCATAACTCATGCTCTGGAAAACTCTGTCAGGTTTATCTGTCGTCGCTTTAGCGGTTGGCCTCTGGTTTAGTTATCAAACGAGGCTTGCCTTGGATGAAGAACACAAATTGGAAGCGCGTTCAAAAAAGCACCTTAGTGACACGCAAGCTGCGTATGTCTCCGCGACTGATAATAAGGCCACCAGGGAAAATGAGCTCAAGGAACTTGAAATGCAAGTTGTTGATACCAAGGCGTCAGTAGCAAAGGTAAATACGGAAATTGAGCAAAAAGTTGCAGAAACAGACGTGATCAAGAAAAGTCTTGAGGAGGTCACCAAGCAACTCACCCAGTTAAAAGATCAAGTGGCCAAGGCTGGCGACATTAAAAAGCTCATGGCAGATGTAGAAGATCTGACCAAGCAACGGCAGGCTGCTGAGGCTGCAATAGCTAATCAGCAACAGCAACTGGCTCTCGCGGAGCAGAAGCATACTGGTGTTTTAGGGGAGGTCGCGCGATTGCAAGAATTGGATAAACGTCAGCGATCGGGTCTGGTGGAGCCTGACTTTACGGCACGCGTGTCTCAAGTTTTTCTCGGTTATGGATTTGTGATTCTCAACAAGGGAAATGCGGGTGGTTTGCCGGTCAATGCTGTCTTAGATGTGAAGCGCGGTAAAGATGTGGTTGCTAGACTTAAGGTCCGCGATGTGGAAATTTCGATGGCGGTGGCCGATTTAGTTCCTGGCAGTGTCGCTGCAGGAGAATCCGTTCGCGCGGGTGACCTTGTAGTTCCTAGCTCAAAACCTGCTGAAATTAAACCAGCAACTCCAGATCCTGCTGCAGCTCCTGCGCAGGTACCAGGTGCCATGGCGGATCCTTTTGGTGCCCCAGCAGCCCCAGCAGTTCCAGATCCTTTTGCTGCTCCAGCTGCCGGTATGGCTCCTGCACCCGCGGCCCCTAAAGCTGAGGCTCCCGATCCATTTGGCGCTCCCCCTGCTGTTCCAGGTGCCGCGCCAGCCCCCGCCGCGCCAGGTGCTGCTCCTGCTCCAGGTGCCGCGCCAGCCCCTGCCGCGCCAGGTGCTGCTCCGGCAGCAGCTGGTGCTACACCAGCCGCTCCTGCGGTTGTCGATCCATTTGCTCCACCTGCGAAATAGCAGAACTTTTCTAAATCAGATTAAAAATCATTATTCAGCCCCGCTCGCAACGCTATGACTAAAATCCTCTTCTTGTTAAGTGCCGTCGTAATGGCGCTGGCTTGTTTTTTCAGCTACACAAACCGTGAAAACTTTATCAAGACTCGACTTGAGCGTCATGAGACAGACCTCAAAATCGGCAAGGAGCTGACCAAGCTTAATACTTTGGCCGGAGAAATTGTAGAGCTTAAGGGCAAAATTAGCGTGACTAATGACGAGCTTAACACAGAGAAAGAGCGCTTTAATCAGGCGCAAATCAAGCAACGCAATGCGATTGCAGAGTTTGAACGAGCCACTATTGATTTGGAAAAAAATAAAGGAGAGTTTGCCGAATACAAAAAGCAACTTGAAGCCTTGCCTAAGGGCGTTTCCATCGAGACCATCAACGAAGATATCAATAAGTTAAAGCAAGGGATCGCGACTGCTGAAGGCGAAGCTCAAAAAATTACAGAACAAGTGATGGCTAAAGAGGGCGATATCAAAAAAGCAAATGGGCAGCTTGAAGACATCATCGAACGTATCGCGGCTCGTAAGAAATCTTTTGAGCGCAACTCGCTTACTGCCACGGTGCTTGCAGTAAATAGCGACTGGGGTTTTGTTGTGATTGATGGCGGTCAGAACAAAGGTATTACCGCTGACACAAAACTACTTGTAACCCGTGGCCAGCAAACGATCGGCAAGTTGAACATTCTCACGATCGAGACTTCAAAAACGATTGCTAATATTGATATAAAGTCTCTCCGATCAGGTTTGGCTATTGCCCCCGGAGATCGAGTTGTGCTGGAAGACTTGTATCAATAATTTTAGCAATAGCAGACTAGATTAAACTGCTGCAAAACAGCACGGTATATCACATGAAGAATTCTGCCAGCCTTGTTCAAAAGTTTGCGCTTTGTGTATTTGCGGCGCTACTTGTTAGTTGTGAGTCTACGAGTGAGTCGCATAAAAGGAAACCAGTGCCGCCCAGTGATGACTTGAGCGGCCTCCCTTGGAATCGCCCTCGTTCCTTTGAAAATAGTTCAGGAATGGGCCGCGCCCTACCTCAAAGTAGATAGTGCGTCTTCGCGGATTGCGTTCGACTCTTCAGTAGCGGCGCTAAGCTTCCAAATTAGGAAATGCAATTTTGGATGAGTTGCTTTCTCTCTGATCAGAGAGAAAGCTATGAGAAGCCGATGTGCAGCTAATCTAAGGCTCTACTTAGATGGCAAACTCATCTGTGCTTGGCGTGGTTTCATCGCCGACAGCACGTATGATCATTCCAGCAGCTACGGTATTATTGGTCTGCTCGTCTATAAGGACAAAGCTGCCTGTGGTGCGATTATTAACATAGGGGTCAAAGAATAGTGGAGTAGCGCAGCGCAGCCGGATGCATCCAATGTCATTCAAGCCGAACTCTTTCGAATCTTGAACTCGCTCCATGGTGCTGATATCAATTTTGTAGAGAAGGTCGGTAACTGATGCCCGGACATCACGCGTCGTGTGACGCACATGGTAACGTGATTTCGCCTTGAGTTTTTTCTCTGAGAACCAGCAAATCATGGCATCAATATGGTGCCCCTGCTGTGGTGGCTGATTAGATTTGGTGATCATGTCACCACGACTGATGTCGATTTCATCCGCCAATGTAAGCGAATAGCTCAACATGGGGATGGCTTCTTCCTTGCTTCCGTCAGCCGTGTGAATGCTCGTGATGCGTGTGGTCATCCCTGCGGGATAAGCGATGACTTCGTCACCTACTTTGAATGAGCCGCTGGCCAGTCTGCCTGCAAATCCACGGAAGTCGTGATATTCGTCCGATTGTGGGCGAATCACCCATTGCACAGGAAAGCGTGCTTCTCCTTGGATTTCACCAACATGAACCTGCACTGTTTCAAGATGTTCAAGGAGAGTCTTGCCGTGGTACCACGGTGTGTTGACTGAACGATCGACGACATTGTCACCATTGAGCGCGCTCATAGGAATGACGGTGACTTGAACAGGGTTTTCGAGGCTTTTTCTAAACTCATTGAAGTCAGCGACGATCTTGTTATAGACCTCTTCACTGAAATTCATGAGGTCCATTTTATTGATCGCTAAAACAATTTGATCAATACGGAGTAAGGAAGCGAGAAATGCATGCCGCTTGGTTTGCTCAACCACGCCATGACGCGCATCGACAAGAACGATGGCCAAGTCTGCGGTGGAGGCACCCGTAACCATGTTTCGGGTGTATTGAATATGCCCAGGCGTATCGGCAATGATGAACTTTCTCTTGGGAGTGGCAAAGTAACGATAGGCCACATCAATCGTGATGCCTTGTTCACGTTCGGCACGAAGCCCATCAGTAAGCAGCGCAAGGTTTACATGCTCATCTCCCCGTCGCTTTGATGATTCTTCAACAGCAAGCAATTGATCTTCAAAAATTGATTTAGAATCGTAAAGAAGACGGCCAATAAGGGTGCTTTTACCATCATCAACACTGCCAGCAGTGGTGAAACGGAGAAGGCTTGATTCAGTGGGATTAACAAGAACGTCCATATATTATAAAAATGTATAAAATCAAAAATAGCCTTCTTTTTTTCGATCCTCCATCGCCGTCTCAGATCGGCGGTCATCAGCGCGGGTACCCCGTTCGGTTTGCCGAGCCGCAGCAACTTCAGCAACGATTTCGTCTAGGTTAGAAGCTGTCGAGAGAACTGCTCCCGTACACGTGGCATCGCCAACGGTACGAAATCTAACGGTCATTTCTTTAACGTGAGACTTCTCTTCATCAAGCAACGGGATGAAGCCTGTTTCACAATCCAAAAGTTGACCGTGCCGCTCGATGATGCGGCGCTGATGTGAGAAATAGAGGCTCGGTAG